>CAYJNB010000147.1:0-5451 GCA_964371205.1 uncultured Treponemataceae bacterium | reverse complement strand
TATACTCATTCCAATACGATTCTCTTTTTTCACAAAATGAAATTTCTTTTACAAGAATGCTTAACTTCCCGCTTTGCTCAACATATAAACTCTGTGTAAGTCTAACATTTTTCCAATCTAAAAGCATGGTATCGCTATAGTTTTTATCCATCATTAATACTCGGTAAAAGGTTTTGCTTCCTATTTTTTGCTCGTACACACGGTAAAAATCAGCCTCTTTTTTTACTTCTGTATTTTCTGCAAAAAAACTATTTGCATCAACTTCTAGTATATTTTCGTAAGCGTTACCAAAAATTACTCGTCGGTAATCTAATGCGTGCATGGTAAGGGCTACGCAAAGTAATGTTAACGTTAGTAGTGTTTTTTTCATGTTGTTTCTTCTCCGAGATTTTATTTAGTTAACAGCTCAATTATTTCAGTATATTGATACATTCTTGCATAATCAAGGGCTGTATTCCCTTCTATATCTGTTATATCTCTATCTGCACCATGTTCTATAAGTAATCGGGCAGCTTCAAACTCATCGTATTCTAAGGCTAAAATCAATGGAGTTTGTCCATATTCGTCGGTTGCGTTAATATGTGCATTATGCTCCAATAACATACGCTGTATGTCCGTATACCCCTTCTCAGAAGCAGCGTGCAATGGAGTCAAGCCATAATCATTGGGGATATTTACATCCGCACCAGCTTTTATAAGTGTTTCCATAAGATCAAAGGCGCCGTTAGTGTATGCTATAGCAGTAAAAAGAGCTGTTTCACCTTCCTCTCCTCGTATATTTATATCTACTCCCCCGTCTATTAAAGCGTGAATCATTTCAAATTTTACATTACTTCTGTAACTTGCTGCTAACATTAAAGGTGTTCTAGCAGAGTTACTTTGTATATTGCCATTAGCTCCTGCTGCAAGAAGTTTTTTTATTATTGTTACGTCGCTTTTAAGGATTGCTTTATGCAAGGCTGTATATCCAAATTGACCTTGCACATTGAGATTTGCTCCGGCGTCTATAAGCAATGTTGCTGTTTCTTGTTTTTTACTATTGTGATTTGCGCGATCCAGTGCTACTAAAAGAGCGGTTTCGCCATCATTATTTTGAATATCTAGGTTTGCTCCGGCATGTATAAGATATTCAATAAGTTCCATTTCGCCTTCATAAGCAAACAGTATAAGCGGCGTATTACCATACTCGTCTGTTTCATTAATATGTGCACCTTGCGTTATGCGCTCTATTGTAACAGAAGGGTTGTTCCAATCTATAACGTCAATTAAGTTTGTAGTTTTACAATCTATAACAGAATCGACAGAAGACGATGATTCAGCAACCTCATTTATTGCAACAAAATCTGCAGCAGAAAACCCTGCGAGCCACCCTTCTTTTTCAAGGTTAACATCGAGTTCAGCAATAGCTGTATTATTAGCAACTGAGCCTTCTGTAGCAAAAATATTCAATTGAACATAGTTATTTGCAGGTATTTTAAAATTGGCCACTTGAGGTTTTACTGTTCTTTCTAAAGAAAAATTACCTACTTCAATTGGCGTATCATCAGAAGATTCGTTGTATGATACTGAAACGTGTTTAATTTGATTATAGGTAGAATCAATTGACGAATAATCAAGGAGCATAAAATTGGTAAGATTAAGCATTGTACCACCAAATAAAAACTCCATATTAATAGTATCATCATCTGTTTTTAAAATAAATGCTGTATTTGGATTGTCATCAAACATATTTTGAGGGCCATATTTAAAAGGCATAGTTTCGTCTAAGATTGGTTGAGGCATTGTTATTGAATACATTACTCTCGGATACCCTTGTACAAGAAAGGCATCTTTATTTCCTCTATCATCAATATGAAGATTCTCTAATATGTTAAACGAGCTTGACATATTACCGTATGCTTCTTTTATTTCATACTCATAAAAAGCATAGGCTTCGTTATCTTTCTCTATTATTTCTATAAGACTACAATCAGGACTGGTACTATACACTGAACCAAACTCATGTTCAAAAAGAAGAACGAGCCGTCCATCTGCTTGCTTTAGAAGCAGCATGTGAAAAAACTCTGCATATCGCCAGTTTAGCAAATACTCATCGGTACAATCATATTCACTAGTAAGTATTCGATAAAATGTTTGCGAACCTACTTTTTGCTCATATACTCTCTGATATAAACCCCTCGGTGTTAACAGAGGATATTCACTGTAAAATTTTTCATAATCAACTTCAACAATATTTTCGTAGCTGTTACCAAAAATTACTTGGCGGTAATCTAATGCGTGTAGCGTAAGTGTTACGCAAAGTAGTGTTAGCGTTAGTAGTGTTTTCTTCATGGTTATAGTATAGCACATTTTGGCGGATTTTGTGGAGAGAAAATTGCAAAACAGCACCGTTCTCGGTTGTCCTCACCCTAATAATACTCTATAGTTCGGGTATCTACACTACTTGCACCATCGTTTCCAATATATGTCTCGGTTAGGTAATTTCCCTGTTCATCAAAATTAGAATAGAGCCATCTATACATATCAAATCGAGCTACCTTATAAATCTTATGCTCCTCTTCAATAAGCACAGAATCTTCATATGTAAACGTTCTAATAGCATCAATAAATTCTCTATTATATTTTGCTATTACATACCGCTGTAGCATACCATCTTTATAAAAGTAATCAATCCAGCCAGTCTCTGTGCCATTTGCATCAAGCTCTATTCTTGTTTTAAGCAGATAATCTTCATAGATATATCGATACGTAGTACGTTCACCTTCATCATCTTCTACCATAATCTCATATCCACTATCCGTTAGCCGCACAGTTCCTCTGGCCGTAAACCTACTGTTAAAATAAATTTCTTTAATAACCTCAGCTTTGTTATCCGATTCAGAATATGTATAGGTTATAACAGTATCAGAAGCATCTCCTGTGTGAACCTCACGTACTAACCTGCCTTTATCATCATACTCAAAAAATCTATCTCCGGGTTGATATGAGTAATCCATTGATTTTATTTTTCCATTTATATCATATTCTTCTGTTCTGGTTCCTTTGCCGTCGTAAGACTCCACTGTAGTTACTATGGTTTTTATTCCTACGGTATTTTCTGCCCAAATATTGTTTGCATAATCCATTAGAAGAAAATTATGTTGTATCGCTATCTCTAAAAGATCCGCATCGGGGATTTCTACATTTTTTATGTCTGCAACAATCGGTAACACTTCTGTTCTATCAATATCTTCAGTAGTATCAATATAGACTCCATATACCCAACCTTCCAAATCTTCTTTAAAATCCTTATCATAATATCTTACTTTGTACCAGTACGCTTGAACATTTCGTCTTGTTTCCATAAGTGCTGTTCTATCTAATATTCTAACCGTGTCAGCATTATTCATATATGTAATGGATATACTTTCTGGGTTAGGCTCGATATTAATATTTACAAAGTCAACATTAGCTCTACCTTCATCCATTTCTATTTCATCATCAAAAAAGTCAGTTTCACTAAAGCTCGTATCAAACTCTAAAAAAGCACCATACAGCCAACCTTCACCTAAAGCAGCATCAAACACTTTATACCAGTGTGAGTTCATACCATCTATTTCGTATCTTTGTACCGTTCTATTTAGCACTTCTACTTTATTGCCACTATTTATAAGCCCAATAGTTTCACTGTCTAAATCGGGGCCACTTCGTAAACGCACACGGTCGTCTATAACTTGTGCAAAAAGCTGTTCTTGCACAAGGGTTTCAACTGCGTTTGTATTTTCAGATACTTCAATTATATTTTGCTCGGAACTTCCTCCTGCAAATAGGCTGTAGCCTAATAGTAGTAAGCTTACTAAAATTGCACTCTTTTTTTTCATTCTATTTACTCTCCATTTTCTATATACACACTTCCGTACATGCGCTCTGCATTTTACCACTGCGACCTATCAACTACATATTTTGAGATACCGATAAACTTTGTATATTGCTATCTCATGTTCTTTTTTTTGGCGTTCCCCACTGTCGTGGGGCGCGCTTTTCGTGGTTGCATTCTTACGTTCGCTTTAGGCTCACTACAGAACGGTAAACGTACTACGCTACGTTTTCCGCCACTACAATCGCTAACGCTGTTGCCTGTTCTGTACTCTTTCATCAAAGCTATCACCGTACCACTCATTACCTTTTTCTAGGATTACCATCAATTTATTGTTCTTCATATGAGCTTATTGTATAATTTACAAAATTTGACATTTTTTTTCAGGTAAATATATATAGCTTGCCTTCCACGTATCTCCGTCAAAAAAACTATCATAAATAAGAGCCTTGTATTCCTCTTCATCTTTCAGAAATATAACTTCTCCTATTTTTGGATTAAACAAAAAATAGGAATATATAGTCTGCCCAACAAATACTATATCACAATCAAACTGCAATATTGATAATTCTATAATAAAATTAATCAAAGGTGTTGAGTAGTCGACATTAAAGCTCTTGTTTTTAGCTTTATCTTGAATTCCAACAAAACTTTCAATATAGATGTCTTCATATTCATTTTTTAGCCCTATGACCTATTTACTATTCCAATTAAAGCCGGTTCAATATTTACAATTGTATTAAAGTCACAAACTACTAAATTATTTGGATTATTTATAAAATCATTGTCATCAATGTCCGAGAAAAATCTCCAACCATTATCCACTTTATCTGCGGATTTTTCTCTTAAAAGCCACTTTATTTGACCTTTTCCTTCTAATATATTTTTAGAAACAATACATGCACCTGCATTATTTATGAATTTAATTTGTTCATCTTTATTCATATTTTTTTATCCTTTCAACTAATTTTAGGCGGTAAGGTAACATTTTAGCATATTCAAGCACTGTTTTACCAAATACATCTTTACAAGCTAAATCTAAATTTGGTTGTGAGAACCAAATTTCATATAATTCATTTAATTCTTCATCTGACTGCTTCATTCGTATTATATAATATAATGCTGTTTGACCTTTTTTGTCTTTTGCATTAATATCAACACCTAAGTCAATAAACCTTTTACATAACTTCGACGTTTCTTTAATGTTATTTTTTACTTGTCCTAATAAAACATGAAGTACAGTATGATATTCACTGTTTTTACACAATACATCAACATTATCTTTCAACAAAATATTACTTATCTCATATCTAGAATCTAAATTGCTGTTTGATAATGAATAAAACAGTAAACTTTTACCATCATACATTTTCTGTGCATCAATTTGCTTATAATTATTCTTAAACTCTTCAATTGTTTTTAGTTTTGCAATTAAATCTATATTCATCTTATCTTCCTTTCAATCATTCAAGCACACCACTTCTGTTTGTACTAGGTAACTCCGGTCTATAATTATTAGGGTCATTATACCAATTCTCTCTTCTTTGGTTCTTCTCCAATTGGTATACTGTCTGAGTTTTCAAAATACCATGCAA
>CAYJNB010000146.1:1483-5481 GCA_964371205.1 uncultured Treponemataceae bacterium | reverse complement strand
GTATCGACTTTAAATCTCTCGAAGATGGAGAGGCAGATAACCCACTTGGACCATATACTGGTGCAGGTACAATCTTTGGTGCAACTGGTGGTGTTATGGAAGCTGCAGTTAGAACCGCTTATGCACTTGTTGCAGGCGAAGAACTTGCAGACCTTAACTATACTCCAGTACGTGGACTAGAAGGGGTAAAAACTTCTGAGGTTGATATTAAAGGCACAAAGGTACGCCTTGCAGTTGTTCACCAACTTGCAAATGTTGACCCACTTGTACAACAAGTGCGTGCAGAAATTGCCGAAGGAAAAGAGCCATCTTTCCACTTTATTGAAGTAATGGCATGCCGCGGTGGTTGTGTTGGTGGTGGTGGACAACCATACGGAACCAACGATAAGCTCCGTGTAGAACGTGCAAGCGGTCTCTATAACGACGATGAAACTTCTGAGCTACGTGTTTCTCATAAAAATCCGTTAATCTTAAAGGTTTACGAAGATCATTATGGCAAACCAAATAGCGAAAAAGCTCACCACGAGTTACACACCCATTACGAAAAACGAAATCCATATAACGGATAAGTTATTCTACCTCTCTTTTGATTTAAAGAGAGGTTAGGAATGTTGCTTTAAACCAATGTAAAGAAGGGGCTGTCTAAAAAGTTTAAAAACTTGATAGACAGTCTTTTTTTTATTTTTAACGTTGTCGTTGACAATTATAAATAGAATTTTTAGCATATTTTCAGCACAAAGTAGGCTATTTCTTGACATATCTTGCTAACATGTACATAATATAAGGACTATGGAAATACTTATTGCACTCGTAATTATTGCTCTTGTTGGTGTTGGAATTGTTGCACTCGGTTCACTTCTTTTTAAAAAACGAGATACCGACAGTTCTACTAAATCTAGTTCCGTAAATAAACAGCACATTATTCGCGAAGCAAATAAAAAGCTTGCGCACAATCCTCATAATGCACAAGCACTAACAGATTTATCTACCCTATATTTTGAAGAACAATCTTGGGATAAAGCTTTTACTTTGTATGAACTTATGGCAAATATTGCTAGTATCGTTCCAGAAATAAGTGCATCTCAAGCTGCCTTACGTATGGGAATTTGTGCTCTAAAATTAGAACGGTACCCAGAAGCCATAAAAGCTTTTTTACTTGCTCGTCAAAGTATGCAAGAGAATTTTGAAATTAACTTTTACTTAGGGCAAGCCCTATATTATTCAAAGGAATATGAAAAAGCTGCAACAGCGTTAAAAAAAGCGCTTGTTTTTGATCCAAATCATCCCGAAACAAATCTTTTGTTAGGTAATTCTCTATATAATACAAAGAAATTTAGAGATGCAATAACTTTCTTAAAAAAGGCTTTAGACTTACAACCAGATAATAAAGAGATTTTGTTTTTAATGGGTGTATGTTTAATGGAAACTAACAACATGCCTCAGGCTCATAAAATTTTCTCTCATTTACGCCCCCATCCAGAATTTGGTGCACGTTCATCATTAAATGCAGGTCTTTTAAATATGCGTGGTGGAAAATTTGAAAGTGCTATCCAAGATTTTGGAATTGGACTTAAACATCAAGATACACCACCAGAGGTATTGGTGCAGTTACATTATAACCTTGCACAATGTTATCTAAAATTAAAAAATATTTCTAATGCAGTTGCTTCGCTAAAACGAGTTGATAACATAGCTCCTGCTTATAAAGATACTGCAAATCTTATTAGACACTATCAAGAATTAAATCAAAATAGTAATTTGCAAATTTTTCTTATTTCGAATAACAGCGACTTTGTTTCGCTTTGCCGCCGCTTTGTTGTTAAATATTATACTGGGGCAACAGTAAATATTACAGATATTAGCGTTAAAGCAGACTATACCGAAATTTTAACAGAAATAAATACTAGTAAGTGGGAAGACGATGTCTTATTTAGGTTTTACCGCTCTGGTGGTGCAGTAGGTGAGTTGTTTATTAGAGATTTTCATGCAAAAATAAAAGACGCAAAGGTTGGCCGCGGTGTTTGTGTTTGCGGCGGTAGCTTTAGTCAAGATGCCCGCAATTATGCAGAGTGTCGTCCAATTGAGCTAGTAGATAAAACAGCCTTAAATAAAATACTGCAAAAAATCGACATGAATAAATAGCTTAAGGCAGTAAAATTAGTTGTTTTGGATTAAAACTAAGTTACGCTCTCTGCTGTCCTCGCCCTTGCCCAAAAAATCGCTCTTAAGGGGAATGCTTTTCCAACTTGTTACAACGCCGGTTAAAGGTTCCATTTCTTCGGTAATTTTTTGCATTTTTGCTTTATAGGCTGCAAGATAGCCCGATGGTTTAGCAATGGCAAGTAATGCAGTAATAATTGGCATTTCCAGTGGCCTAAAAGCCCTAAAAGTTACTAAATCAAATTTTCCTGGTTGTACTTTTTCGAGCTCGCTACAAAGTACACGTACATTTGTAAGTTTTAGCATAGTTACGCAGTTTTCTAAAAAAGTACATCGCTTACTCATGCGCTCAACAAGGGTAAATTGTACTTCTGGAAAGGCAACAGCAAGCGGAATACCCGGAAAACCTGCCCCAGAACCAACATCTGCAACTTGAAGTTGAGATAAGTCGTTCTTATATTGTTTTTCTGCTATTTGTAAGAATACATCGTGCAGCACAGGAACTCCGCTAAGGCTATCGAGAATATGCCGTCGAATAATACCATTATAATCGTCTGACCCAACTAAGTCGTATGCTTTATTAAAAAGTTCTAACTCACCTGCATAACGTTCCATTGTTGTTGCAATGGAATCTACGCTAGTTACGCCCGTATCAGTTATACCAATATTGTGTAAGAGTGATACTATTTCAGTATGCTGTATTTTTTCTTTCATTTACAGAAAGTGTATTTTAAAAAGAGAGACTCGTCAAGTTAAAAAAAATAGAAAAAACTACTACAAGATGTATAAATACACTATTCTTTTTTTGCATACAATAGTATATTATTATTGTAAAACAAAATAAGGAAGAGAAATGATTAAAGATATTGTATTGCAAACTAGAAGTTATAGAAAATTTGATAGCTCCTATATAATAGAAAGAAACGTACTCGAAAGTCTTGTTGATATTTCAAGAAATTGTGCTAGTGGTGCTAATAAGCAACCACTTAAGTATTATTTAAGTGTGGATAAGGATACAAATAATACTATTTTTTCTCATTTAAAATGGGCTGCTATGCTTTCTGATTGGGATGGTCCTACAGAAACTGAACGGCCTACCTCCTATATTGTAGTGTTGCAGGATGATTCAATTTGGAATGCAGCAATTTCTGCAAACGATGCCGGAATTGCCTCTCAAACAATCCTCTTAGCTGCAACGGAGCAAGGAATAAGTGGTTGTATGTTTACTAGTTTTGCGGCAGATTCACTTAAGACATCTCTCTCTCTTCCAGAAAATCTCGTGCCAAAAATTGTAATTGCCTTAGGAAAAGCTACAGAGACTGTTGTTTTAGAAGATGTTGCTAACGATAAAACAGCATATTATCGCGATGAAGAGAATGTGCATCATGTTCCAAAGAGAACATTAAAAGAAGTTCTTGTAAATTAAGCGACAGAGTCTAGTGGAGAGATTATGAGCGACGATTATATTAAATGGGAAAGCCGATTCGAAATAGGCATTCCTCAAATAGATAAACAGCACAAAAAACTGGTAGATATTTGTAACGATTTACATTTTGCAATTATGAACCGCAGAAAAAGTGGCATGTCCGGATTGGACGACTCATTGCGAAAAGCACTGCACGAAGCTGTACAATATGTTAGAATTCATTTTGCCACCGAAGAAGGCTTAATGAAAGAAGCCGGTTACCCAGACTTTGATAATCACAAAAAAAAGCATGAACTATTTATAAGAAAAATCCTAGAAACAGCCAAGCTTTTTGAAACATCATCCTTTTCTCAATCTATACAATTTGTACGCTTTATATACGACTGGATTTTGGAACACATTGCATACGATG
>CAYJNB010000146.1:0-1473 GCA_964371205.1 uncultured Treponemataceae bacterium | reverse complement strand
AAATGTGTTCGAGACTTTAAGCAAACTGTATTAACAAAATACGAAGCATATTAGTCCACTTTAATATAGGAAACAACTGTGCCGTCTTCTCTATAAGCACGAATTGGATTCGACTTATCTGGAAAGCTCGACATACCATTATAGAAGGAATAATAGTAAGAACCCTTAGGTAAAGGAAGATCGAGCATGTAGCTGCCAGGAGCAATTTCTTTTAAAGTATACATAAACGAATCCCAGTTATTAAAACTTCCCGCAATTCTAATTCGCTGATTTGGTTCGCTATTGTGCACAAAGCGAATAACCCCATTTTGATTCACTTCGCTTACTTTTTCTGTGTTTTCTTCTATATATACACTCGAAATAAGTGTATTTGCACTAGGATCGTAGGAGCGGATACTATTTAGAGGGTCGTAGGTCCACAAACCATCAATAACAAGCCGATAGTCAATCTTACTCGTATTTTTTGGCAGTGGCAAAATATAAAAAAGTAAAGAACTAGTCTCCGTGCCCTCATCGTCTCGGCGTACATGCCTCTCGAAAGGATAAATAGTTTGGTAGTCTTCAAAGCCAAAAGCAATACCCACAAAGCGAGTATCCTTTTCTGCAGTAAAAATTAAGTATTTATCGGTAACAAACGGCTCACCAACCGTATTTAGCCGTGCAACAATATCTGCCTTCTCGCCAGAGTCAATATCTGTTAGCGCAAAGCCGGTACAACAAAGACCTGCAAGCAATGCTATAAACATAAGAGATTTCTTCATATATATAGTATCGGAAAATCTAATTGTAAGTTTAATAGAAAATTATTATTGGGAACCTCTAAAAACTTGGTTAGTTTCCAGAGGTTCCCGACGAGTTTTCAGTATAAATATTAATAATAGATGATTTATACTGCAAACGTCGCATGTAAATTTAAGGTTCGCCTCTAAAACTGAAGTTTATAGAGGCGCCTGTTAAAAAAAAACTACAATAAACGCTCTAAACCGCTCAAAAATGAATTTTACCTTACATAGAAAAAAGTAAAACAATATACAGTAAGAAGATAAAAGTACAAAAGGTTACAAAATTCATTAAAATTTTAAATGAATTTTACATTTTTTTCTTGACAAAAAAGCTCAATATGTTATACTTTTAGCATAAAACAAGTGCCTTGTGGTGCTTTAAAAAATAAGGAGTGATAACGATGAAAAAAATTGTTCTTATCATGATGGTTTTGGCTCTCGCAGGGTCAATGGTTTTCGCACAAGACATTTCTGTAAAAAACAATACAGAAATTGAATTTGGTAACACAACTACTAAAGATTCAAAAGCAGGATTAGACTTTGTTCGCAATACTTCAGATTTTTCTGTTGCTGCAGACATGTTTAATGTTTGGGGGCGTGTACGTTTCGTTCTCGGTGCAAACTATGCAAACCCTAGTCTTCGTGAAGACCAAGATGGTTTCTTCTTAACAGCAGATGGCGATACACAAAT
>CAYJNB010000145.1:0-5487 GCA_964371205.1 uncultured Treponemataceae bacterium | reverse complement strand
AAATAAGGGTACGTAGTATGATTAAGAAGCTTAACGATAAACAACGAAGACGTCTTAAAAGAAAAGTACATATCCGCAAGTACTTGCGTGGTACGGCAGAACGCCCTCGCATGACGGTTACACGTAGCAATACAAACTTGTATGTGCAAATTATTGATGATGATGCAGGAAAAACACTTGCATCAATATCAACGCTTGAAAAAGAATTTGCAGCTATTAAGCCAAATACCGATGGAGCTGCAAAGCTCGGTGAGGCAATGGGTGCTCGCTTAAAAGAGAAGAAAATTACTACTGTGGTTTTCGATCGTAATGGGTACCTTTATCACGGTGTGGTGAAAGCCCTTGCCGACGGCGCTAGAAAAGCCGGAATTGTATTCTAGGAGAGGCTATGGATCGCCAAAGAAATAATAATAGAGAACAGCCTAGAGAAAAAGAATTTGTGGAAAAGTTAATTAGACTTAACCGCACTTCTAAATCTGTAAAAGGTGGACGAAGAATGTCTTTTTCAGCTCTAACAGTTGTTGGAGATAATAAAGGCAAGGTTGGTTTTGGATTCGGTAAAGCAAAAGACGTTTCTGAAGCTATTAAAAAAAGTGTTGAAAAGGCTAAGAGAAATATGGTTACTGTTCCATTAAAGAATGGTACAGTACCACATGAAATTCAAGCCGGATATAAGAGTTCTACTGTAATGTTACGTCCTGCTCGTTCAGGTACTGGTATTATTGCCGGTGGCCCTGTTCGTGCGATTTTAGAAGCAGCTGGTGCAACAGATGTGCTTTCTAAGTCATTAGGGTCTAACTCTCAGGTGAATGTAATTCGTGCAACATTCGTAGCAATTGCTAGTATGATGGATGCACGCGTTATTGCGAAAAACAGAGGTAAAACTCTGAATGATCTGTGGGGGTAAAACATGGAAAAAATTTGTGTTAAACTTGTACGCAGTACAATCTCGCAAAAGCCTGCGAAACGTGCAACAGTAAGATCACTGGGTTTAAGAAAAATCAACTCAGTTGTAGAACATGATGCAACTCCTTCTATTTTAGGAATGATTGCTTCTGTTTCGCATCTTGTAAAAGTTGTTGAGTCAGCCGAAAAGCCTGCTAAAAAAGCTGCTGCAAAACCTGCTGCAGCAAAAAAAGCACCAGCTAAGAAAGCTGCAGCTGAGACAGCTACTACTGAAAAGGAATAGTGTATGTCTGAATTTAACTTAACAGCACCTGTTGGTGCGAATAAAAAGAAGCATATTGTAGGCCGCGGTTCTTCATCAGGAAGCGGAACTACAGCTGGACGCGGTAATAAAGGACAACAGTCTCGTTCTGGTGGTGGAACATACGTTGGGTTTGAAGGGGGGCAAATGCCTCTTTACCGCCGTATTGCACGCCGTGGATTCTCGAACTACCCGTTCAAAAAAGAATATGCAATTGTAAATCTCGTGGATATCGAAGTAAAATTTGCTGATGGAGAAACTGTAAACAAAGAATCTTTAGTAACTAAAGGTTTGATTAAAAACTCTTCTACATTAATAAAAGTACTCGGTAATGGCGATGTAACAAAAAAATTAACTGTAAGTGTTGACAAAGTTTCATCTGCAGCTCAAGCAAAACTTGAGAAAGCTGGTGGAACTGTTACTGTAACAGGCGAATAGGCGGACAACAATGGCAAGCAATCCAATAGTGAATATGTTTAGGGTACGTGAGTTGCGAGAGCGATTAACATTTACCTTTATAATGCTCGTAGTATTTAGACTGGGTAGCGTTTTAACAATACCAGGTATTGATCCTACAGCACTAACAGCTTACTTCGATTCCTTTAGGGGAGAGACACGAGGTAATGCGTTTGTTGATTATATGGATTTTTTTGCCGGTGGTGCGTTTTCAAACTTTTCAGTATTCATGTTAGGCGTAATGCCTTACATTTCAACGCAGATTATAATGCAACTTGCGCTAATTATCTTTCCTTCATTGAAAAGAATTGCGCAAGAAGATGGCGGACAAAAAAAAGTACAAGCTTGGACTCGTGTAGCAACTGTTTTTGTTTGTCTTATTCAATCTCTCGCTGTAACTGTTTATGCAACCCAAATACCAGGTGCAATTATAGTAAACCCTGTATTTTTCAGAATAGTAGCTATGATTACTGTAACAACCGGTACAATGATTACTGTTTGGATGGGTGAACAAATAACTTCACGCGGAATTGGAAACGGTATCTCAATGATTATTTTTGCAGGTATCGTAGCTCGAATGCCATCAGCATTATATGAACTGTGGAGAGGCGTAAGTAACGGAGAAATTAATCCGGTATTTGTTGCAGTTGTGTTGATTATGTTTGTTGCTATTATAGCTCTCGTTGTTGCTGAACAACAGGGTCAAAGAAAGATTCCTGTTCACTATGCAAAGCGTGTTATTGGTAGAAAAATGTACGGCGGACAATCTACATACATTCCATTTAAGATTAATCCGTCCGGTGTTATTCCGGTTATCTTTGCATCGTCATTCTTGACGTTTCCATTGCAAATCGCAACCAGCCTCGGACCTAACGTTCGTTGGCTAAGTAGACTTGCAGCAGTTTTAACTCCAACCGGATTATGGTATAATGTATTGTTAGTAACGTTGATTGTATTTTTTGCTTACTTCTACACACAGGTAACCCTGAACCCCACAGAAATTGCAAAAAATATTCGGGAAAATGGTGGCTCCATACCCGGCATCCGAACTGACAAAACTGAGGAATATTTGCAAAAGGTATTAAACCGACTTGTGCTACCCGGTTCATTATACTTGGCGCTCATTGCAGTTATACCAACTTTGATTCAATTTTTCTTTGGACTTCCCTATGCAGTTTCGACTATTATGGGTGGAACATCGTTATTGATCTTAGTAGGTGTAGATCTTGATACAATGAGTCAAATTGAAGCCCTTCTTAAAATGCATCATCATGATGGATTAGTTAAAAAGGGAAAAATCAGGTCTAGAAACCTGTAGGATAAGGGGATTTTATGAAAGTACGAACCAGCGTAAAGCCCATTTGTGATAAGTGTAAGGTAATCAAAAGACACGGCGTAGTACGTATCATTTGTATTAACCCAAAGCATAAACAACGTCAGGGCTGAGGAGATTAGAGATGGCTCGAATTGCGGGAGTTGACCTCCCTAATAAACACGTCAATATTTCCTTGACGTATATCTATGGTATCGGACGTTCATCTGCAGATGAGATTTGTAAAAAAACAAATATCGATCCTAATAGAATGATGAACGATCTATCACAGGATGAAGTTGCAGAACTTCGCAAAATAATTGATAATGACTTTAAGGTAGAAGGTCGCTTAAGAACAGAAATTGGTCTTAACATCAAACGCCTTATGGACATCGGCTGTTACCGGGGACTCCGGCACAGAAGAGGCTTGCCTGTTCGTGGACAACGAACTCGCACTAACTCACGTACTCGCAAAGGTAAGAAAAAGACCGTTGCTGGTAAGAAGAAATAAGAGTCGGAGGTAAATGTAACGTGGCAACCGTAAAAAAGCGCAAAGAGAAAAAAAGCGTTTACGAAGGGAACGTCTATATTCAAGCGACGTTTAATAATACTATCGTAACAATTACAGACCTTAAGGGCAATGCTCTTTCTTGGTCATCATCAGGTGGCTTGGGATTCCGCGGTGCGAAAAAATCGACTCCGTTTGCAGCCCAATCTGTAACAGAAACCGCAGTGCAAAAAGCTGTAAGCTATGGCTTACGCGAAGTGCACGTGTTTGTAAAGGGACCGGGTGTTGGACGTGAGTCTGCAGTTCGTTCATTGGGAGCTATGGGTTTAAAAGTAAAATCAATTAGTGATGTTACTCCTATTCCACACAATGGATGCCGCCCTAGAAAAACCAGACGTATGTAAGGAGTCCGGATGGCACGCAAAAATCTGCTTAAGGGATTTAAAAAACCTGCTGGCATCAATTTCAAGCATGATGAAGTGGATGCAACTTATGGTAAGTTCGTTGCGTATCCTTTTGAAACCGGGTTTGGTACTACGGTTGGAAATACGCTTCGAAGAGTACTGCTTTCATCAATTCAAGGTTATGCAGTAACAGCAGTACGCATCACATCTTTTGATGCTGATGAAGTTCCGCACGTAATTTCCAGCGAGTTTGAAGCTATACCTAATATTGTTGAGGATACTTTAGAGGTTCTCAACAATATTAAACAAATCAGAATGTACCTTCCTAATGAAGTTGAAGAAGAAACATTCACCTTTGAATTTAAAGGTCCAGGACCTGTATCAAGCGATATGTTTGCTAAAGAACCTGAGCTCGAAATTTTAACAGAGGGAATGCCTGTCTTTACTATGATGGATAAGGCGCATATTGAAATTGAAATAACTGTAAAACTTGGTCGTGGATATGTTCCTGCTGAGTTAAATGAACAGTATATCGATATTGTGGGAACTATTCCTATGGACGCAATTTATACGCCAGTTCCCAAGGTTAAATATGCTATTGAACCCTGCCGTGTTGGACAACGCAATGATTACGATAAGTTAATTATTGAAATATGGACAGACGGTACTATTGCTCCGGATGATGCATTAGCGGAAGCAGCTAAAATTGCAAAAGATCACTTTAGTGTATTCGTTAATTTTAACGATAGTGAAGTTGGTCGTGGCGATGAAATGGATGAGGGTGATGACCGCATCAGACAAATTCTTAATACTCCAGTAGAAGAATTAGAATTGTCTGTTCGCTCTTCAAACTGTCTTAAAAACGCGAATATTCGTACAATTGGTGAATTGACTAAAAAAACAGAAGATGATATTGCCAAAACAAGAAACTTTGGTAAAAAAAGCTTGCTTGAGATTAAAGAAAAACTCTTAGAGTGGAACTTAAATTTAGGCATGACAGATTACAGTCATCTGAAAAATGCAGTAAATTTCCCAAAGAAAAAGGAAGAATCAGATGAAACATAGAAATGGTTTTAATCCGCTTTCGCGCAATACTGCGCACCGCCGTGCTATGTCACGAAACATGGTAACGTCTCTTTTTAGATACGAGCGCATTACTACTACAAAAGCTAAGGCTTTAGAAGTAAAAAAAGCAGCAGAAAAGTTGATTACTAGAGCAAAAATCGACTCTGTACATAACCGCAGAGAAGCAGCTAAATTTATACAAGACGATATTATTCTTGCAAAATTATTTACTGATATTGGACCTAGAATGAAAGAAAGAGCAGGTGGATACACACGCGTTCTTAAAATTGGGTTCAGACAAGGTGATGCTGCTGAATTAGTTATTCTTGAATTAGTTGACTACAAGTTAGATCTTGATAAGAAAGCTGAAAAAAAAGAAGCTAAGAAAACTGTAAAAGCAGAAGGCGAAGCAAAAAAAAGCACAGCAAAAAAAGCAACAGCTAAAGATTCGAAAGAGTCAAAAGCCGGTGACACAAAACCTGCAGCTGCAAAAAAAGCGCCTGTCAGAAAATCTACCTCTCGCGGTAGCTGATAA
>CAYJNB010000144.1:4363-5520 GCA_964371205.1 uncultured Treponemataceae bacterium | reverse complement strand
GTTACCTTGAGTGTTAGGCGGCGCGCTTCCAAACGGCGAGCAACATAATCCAGTTGATTGCGTACAATCTCGGCAATAAATGTACGGTCGAGTCTGCTAAAAGTAATAACTTCATCTATACGATTTAAAAACTCTGGACGGAAAGAAGCTTTAAGAAGCGTATCAATATCGCTCTTAATTTCTTCGAGATTTTCGCTACCTAGAATCATATCTGAGCCAATATTACTTGTCATAATTATGATGGTGTTCTTAAAGTCGACAATGCGCCCTTGCGAATCGGTGAGTCGCCCATCATCTAGCACTTGTAAAAGCACATTAAAAACATCGGGGTGTGCTTTCTCAATCTCGTCAAAGAGAACCACACTGTACGGACGGCGGCGAACTGCTTCGGTAAGCTGGCCTCCCTCGTCGTAACCAACATAACCGGGTGGGGCTCCTATAAGACGGCTCACTGCAAACTTCTCCATGTACTCGCTCATATCTATGCGAGTAAGTGCTTTTTCGTCATTAAATAAAAAATCTGCAAGTGTTTTAGCTAATTCAGTTTTTCCTACACCGGTCGGCCCAATAAACAGAAAACTACCTAATGGACGATTCTCGTCGGAAAGCCCCGCACGGTTTCTGCGGATTGCATCAGATACGGCAATAACAGCTTCTTGTTGACCAACTACCCTCTTGTGTAATTCGTCTTCAAGCTTTAAGTATTTTTCTTGTTCTCCAGCAAGCATTTTGCCCGCTGGAATGCCTGTCCACACAGAGATAACATTTGCAATATCTTCTTCAGAAACTGCCTCGCGTAAAAGTTGCCGCTCGCTATCGTTTGCACTCTCTTCGATTTGTGCGGTAAGCTCTTTGAGTTTTTGCTCTGCTTCTGGAATACTACCATATTTTATCTCGGCTGCCTTGTTTAGATTACCCTCTCGAGTATAGCGAGCCTCATCATTATGTAATTGTTCAAGTGTTTCTTTTAGCTTACGTGTTTCGTCGATGCGGCCTTTTTCATTTTGCCACTGCAATTTCATGGCATCTCGCTTGCCACTCAATTCAGACAACTCTGATTCGAGTTTCTTTAACCGCTCTTTTGAAGCTGTATCTTTTTCTTTAGAAAGCGCCTGCTTTTCGATATTTAACTGTAAGATTCGGCGTTCAACTTGATC
>CAYJNB010000144.1:0-4263 GCA_964371205.1 uncultured Treponemataceae bacterium | reverse complement strand
TTTTCTATATACTTGCGATACTCGTCTAAGGTTGTTGCACCTATTGCACGCAACTCCCCACGAGCAAGTGCTGGCTTTAATAGATTAGATGCATCCATTGCACCTTCTGATGCACCTGCTCCAACAAGGGTATGCAGTTCATCTATAAATAAAACAATGGACCCTTCAGATTTTTGCACCTCAGAGATTACCGCTTTAAGACGCTCTTCGAACTCGCCACGGAATTTTGCACCTGCAACGAGAGAGCCTAGATCGAGTGATAGTAAACGCTTGTTTTTTAAACTATCGGGAACATCGCCCTCAATTATGCGGCGCGCAAGTCCTTCAACAATTGCTGTCTTACCAACACCGGGCTCACCAATGAGTACTGGGTTATTCTTTGTGCGACGAGAGAGCACTTGCATAACTCGCCTAATTTCTTCGTCTCGGCCAATAACTGGGTCAATCTTTTCTTGCTTTGCTAGAGCAGTTAAATCCTTGCAATATTTTTCGAGAGACTGAAAAGAAGCCTCGGGATCTTGATTAGTTACCCGTTGATTTCCACGCACAGCTTTAAGAGCGCTCATAATGCTATCTTTGCTTATGCCTTGTTTTTTTAGCATATCTCCAACACGGTCGTCTGTCTGGCACAGAGCTAGAAACAGGTGCTCTGTCGAAAGATATTCATCTTTAAGAGATGAGAGCTCTTTTTCGGCCTTTGCAAGTACTTTTGCTGCAGCAGAAGAAAGCGTAAGAGTTGCATTTCCTGTAATCTTGGGATTTTGATGTACAATGTCAGTTGCTTCATTTATAAGGGTAAGACAGGGTACACCAATTCGTTCAACTAATGGCGGTACAATGCCATCTTGTTGAGTAAGCAATGCGAGCAAGAGATGGGCGGTTGTAATTTCACTATGGTCGTTTTTTTGTGCAATCGAAGAAGCCTCTTGCAATGCTTCTTGTGCTTTAATAGTGTATTTGTCGTATGTCATAACACAAATTTACTAAACATGACTATGAAACGTCAAATATAAATTCACTTTTTTTACTTGTACTAGTTATCTCAAAAGAGTATACTCAAACCTATGAAAATTATAAAAGATACTTTTAGGGAAAATACAGGTGTTGTTCGCTTTTTGCTAGCTATACTTTTTATTGGCCTTTCGCATGGGCTTTATCGCGGTATACAAGATAATTATTTTGCCGAAATGGCTCATATTGATGAGCTTGAACGAGGAGCTGTTGAATTCTTTCGCGAACTACCAGGTCTCTTTTTAGTATTTATATTGGCGATTGCCTATAAACTAAGCGAAGTAAAAATATTTCGTATAGGAACAGCTTTAATGCTTTGTGCACTTATTGGCTTTTTACTTGGAACAACAGATAAAATATATGTAACACTATGTACAGTGCTTTACAGTCTTGGAGAGCACATTATTATGCCGATAAAAAGTTCACTCTCTATTGAATATGCAAAATCAGATAGAGGTGGAACTTCTTTAGGAATAATGACTGGTATTACAAATGTAGGGAATATTGTTGGCTTTGTAATTGTAACTGGAATCTTTTTTATATTTTCCGGTACTAGCCAGCCCATTATCCCCTTTAAAATAGTATTTGCACTTGCTACAGCACTCACTTTATTTGCTTCTCTTATTACCATCATAATAAAAGAGAATGGACAACATGTAAAAAGACCTCGCTTGTACGTTAACAAAAAGTTTAAAACATTTTATATCCTTGAAATGTTTTATGGCGCACGAAAACAAATCTTTTTAACTTTTGGTCCTTATGTTCTCATTTTGCATTACGGTGCAGATACTGCAACCATTTCTCTATTACTGGCAATCAGTGCAGGTTGTTGTATCTTTTTCTCTCCAATTATGGGACGAATAATTGATAAGCTCGGATACAAAGTAGTAATGATTGCTGACACCCTTATTCTTGTGGGCGTATGTCTTTTGTATGGATTTTCGCACAGATTATTCTCTATGCAGGTTGCATTCTACGTAGTTTGTACAAACTATGTTCTTGATACAGTAATCTCTATTGCAAGTATGGCTTCAAATATGTATGCTAACGACCTTTCTGATTCTAAAGAAGAGTTTTCTGCAACACTTACAACAGGTATCTCGGTAAATCACTTAATGAGTGTAGCTATTGCTTTAGCAGGCGGATGGATTTGGAGAGTTACTGGGATAGAAACATTATTCACCTTATCTGCAATACTTGGAGTATGTAATTCGATTTATGCTGCTATGATAAAGGTTCCAAAAAAGAATCAAGAGTCCTAGTTTTATTACAAACTCTAATCTTGGGGCGTTATACCTGTTTCTATATAAACATTAGAAAGAGTTATAACGTCTATTGTTTCAAGAATTCTACCACTTTTTTTATATAGCTTCATCTCTCCTGATGCAAACCCCTTTGAATATCGTAGAACCCCTTCGTTTCCATGAGGGAGTTCGTATAAAGAAGTGAGTAAATCTGACTTATTGCATTGAACATTTACATCTAAAACATATTCCTTACTTAAGGCAGAAATTGACCATGTATAAAAATCTGCATACTCAGCTGAATTTATAGTTACTGAATTACGCTTTCCAAAAGAATCAAAGTTAAATCGATATAAAATATCGCGAATAAAAGCATTTGCACAAATCCGTGATGTACCCTTCCCTTTTGAGTGATGACTCCCTATTACTAAATACGACTCTTTTAGAAAGGCAGAATCAAACTGGCTCGTAAGTTTATTGCACGAAATACGAAGCCACGGTTCAGAAAATGAATTCCCCCATATCTTTTCTGTATACCCATAGGATCCCTCAGGAATAACAATATAACGTTTATTATTACAAGTTATTGACCCAGAGAAATATGTTGAAGCTCCGCAAACATTCCAAGTTGAACCTGCGCGCTTCTTAAAAAGATAGGGATTTTTGACTAAAAAACCTTTTTTGTGTTCTATGTGTAAATCCCATTGTAAGGAGCCCACTTCATTCATACCTTCAGGTGCAAATTGAGCATCTTCTGAATCAAGACTTACTGCCCCACTAAATGAATTATCTGTGAGTTTACACGAAGCAACTTGTAAATTAAGCTGCTTTTTACTACGTAACAAATCTTTTGAAGGATAAAAATTATGAATTTGGCAAGCATCTTCGCCAAGCCGACCTGCTTTTATAAGTACGTACGACGAACGCTTTTTTTTGTGCCCATGATCAATAAACTGATTTATCATTACTGAGTCATGCTTTAGCATTGGATTGAGCACATACATGTCAATAAAAAAGGCCGTTTCAGTGCCACTAATAGCTTCTTTTGCAATAAAAGAATGCCTCCAGCAATCAAAGCCGTTTTTTTGCAAACTACCTGAGAGCATGTACTTATTATGTTTTGTATCAACAATATATTTATTCATGTATCATTATCCAAACATAGTATAATCTCTTTTTGATAATATTTCAATCATTTTAAATTATTTTACAAATTCAAACCTATTTTTTTTTGCAGAATGTAAAAATGTGCAGTATACTATAATTTAAGAACTGGAGGTCTATATGCTTAAGAAATTTGAAACAAAAGAAGCTTTATCTAAAGAAGAATACAGAAGTCAAAAAGAAATTCTCAAAGAAAATTTATACATTCTCCAACAAAAAATTAAAAATTATGGGATTCCAACAATACTTATTTTTGAAGGCTGGGATGCTTCTGGTAAAGGTAGTAGAATTCGCGACCTTATTATGGATTGGGACCCACGTGGATTTAAAGTACATTCCATTGTTTCAAGCGACGATTCAGAAAAACGTTATCCACCAATGACTCGATATTGGCATAAAATTCCACAAAAAGGCGCAATTACTGTTTTTGATCAAAGTTGGTATTTTGATATTCAAGCAAAGAATTTGGATAAACAAGAAAGAATGCGAAGCATTGGCGATATTCATACCTTTGAGCGTACACTTACACAAAATGGGTATCTTATTATTAAGTTCTTCTTGCATATAAGCAAAAAAGAGCAAAAGCAGCGTTTTAAGGATTTACGTTCGAATAAAAATTCTGCATGGCGAGTTACAAAACAAGATTTGCGCAACAATAAAAACTATAACAATCTCTTAGACCGTTATGATTTTATGCTAGAAAATACAAACTTTGACTTTGCTCCTTGGAATATTATTGATGCTACAGATAAAAGAACATCTCGTATTGATATAGCAAAAACAGTGCTGGAAACAGTTACTAATGCTATTAATGCAAAACCAAAGAATACTGAGGAATACAAAA
>CAYJNB010000143.1:0-5572 GCA_964371205.1 uncultured Treponemataceae bacterium | reverse complement strand
GCTTTCCTGGCAAAAAAAGTTGGGACGTGTTCGACCAAATCTTAAAACAATGCCACGTTGTAACAACTCCGGGAGCAGGTTTTGGTCCAGCAGGAGAGAGTTTTATTCGCTTTAGTTCATTTGGAAACAAGGCGGCAGTAAAAGAAGCGGTAGAGCGTCTTTCAAAATTTGAACTATAAATAGTTTACCTGTCAAATGTATATTGCTCAATTATTAATAATTGAATAAACAAAAAAAAGCCGATGTAATTAATTACATCGGCTTTTTGTATATGCTAAATGTTAAATTTGTACTTTGTATTCAAGCGATAATCGGCTAGAATCTAAGCTGTTTTTAGTATTTATTGGATTTATTTTTAGTAGTACACTTATGTCCCCATTAGTTGTTTTAAAGGTAACAAATGGGGTAATATTCAGCGAAATAGTATCTTTTGAAAGTCCGAGGTTGTTTGTTACTGTGTCTACATCTGTAGATGAGACTATATGTAATCCGCCTGATACAGGATGGTTAAATAAACCATTATTAATATAAGATATACCAAGGCCCAAAGGCTTACTTACATAAAAAAGTGTTTCTAGAACTTCCTCTGGAAACAAAAATGCAGAAAAATGCAGATATGAATTTGCTATTTTAATTCGTGGTTCAATTAAGAAAAATAAATTATCTAAGGATATTACAGGCTTATCTGCTGGAAAAATTACTCCAGGTAAGAAGCCTATTTGAGTTGCAACATGGGTACTGTGTGTTTTACCAATAATCATGGCTAATCCTGAGCGCAGCGAAAAATCAGAAACAGTTAAAACAAGATTGTCTTCTGTTGGTTCTGCATCTGTATTTACATCTCCCCCAAAAACTAAGTCAAAGGCAAACATCTCCCAAGAAGCAGCAACTCTAAAGTCTGTTTTAAAGTTAAGAGTATCGTTTTCATTATTCATATATGCATATAGTCCAAACGCCTTAGAGCTTGGTAGTATAGCTGCGTAAGAAATTCCAAATCCGTCCATAGGATAAAACCCAACAGCATTTGTTCCTTGTAATGTACGAGTTAGGTGGGACGGCTCAGAGTCTACCGCAAGATATTTTTTTAAGAATGAAGCCGAGCCAATGGCGTCTTCTTCATTAAAAAATAACGTTATATAGTTATGAACATTTGAATGCGTAGCAATGTGGTATGATAAATTAACTGTATCAACAAACAACTCTGAGCTAGCTGAATTGTCACTTAGTACTGAACCAATATCCGATGTAATTGAAGAAAGGCCTAGTCGTAGCATTAAATCTGGAGAAAATTCCACCTGCCCTGATAAGAAGCCATGGGTTGTAAATGCCGGTCCAGAGCCTGAATTTTTTGGACTCATTGTTGCTCCAAGACCCATGTCTCCCGTAAAAAATATCTGTGCAGAAATTGGTAAAAGCATTGCCCCTGCAAGTATCAGGAGTAGTAATAAGTTTTTATATGTACGTTTCATTTGTTTTCCTTGAAAATAAAATATACTAAAATGAAGCATTTGAAGTATACAATATTTTCGGTACAATTCATAGTAATATGTACAAAAAGAGTCTGTTTTTTATGCTTTACGACGAGATTTACTTGACTTATATTGTGTAATGTATAAAATAGTAGTATGAGTGACTATCTTGATATAAACAATGAAGAATTACTAAAAGACTTTTTTAGTGAAGCAGAACAACAAGTTGAAACGCTCGAAAGTAATATTCTTGTTATCGAAAACGATCCTTCAAATCGTGAAGCTGTAGACGAAATCTTTCGTGCAGCTCATACCTTAAAAGGTGGGTCTGCGACTGTAGAGATGACCGAGTTATCGGGTTTTACACATGTTGTAGAAGATCTCTTAGATGAAGTTAGATCAGATAAGGTTTCTATAACCGAAGAGGTAGTAGATGTTCTCCTTACGTCAATAGACGTCATTAAGGCTATGTTACAAGCCCGGGCAGATGGTTCAATGTATGAAGAAGATGTTGCCCCACTCAAAGCAAAACTCGAGTCCTTTTTACCAGGTAAAGGTGGTGCGCCTGTTGCACCCCAAGCAGCACCGATTGCGCCTCCTGTTTCTGCACCACCCCCTCCCGTACAAGCAAGTGCTCCTGCAGATTCTTCGTCAGAAGTACCAACTCCAGCTTTAACAGAAGCCGATATAGAAGAAATGACACAATTATCTTCTGGTAAGAAAGTCTGGTCAGTATTTGTACGTTTTGACGGGTCAAACCCTATGAGATCTGTTGGTGGTATTCAAGTATTTACAGCACTTAAAGAATGCGGAACAATGCTCCGCACTATTCCTGAATTTGATGCTTTATTTGGCGATGATTTTTATCAAGATGTATTTTATTTTGTTGCCTCATCTGAAACAGGTGATACACTAGAAGATGTTGCATTCATTGATGATGTAGCTGTTGTTGTTGATGCAAGGCCTCTTGATTCAATTAAAACTACGTCTGCAGCAGCTGTTTCTGCCGAAGATTTACTTTCTTCGCCCGAATTTGTTTCTGCCTCTAGCTCAGCTCATGTTGCAGTTTCTAACGCAGTACCAGCTTCTACGCCAGCTGCCGTTATCGAAGAAGAGTCACTTTCTCCTGTTGCACAAGCTATTGCAGATGAAAAAGCAGCAAGCCCTGCTCCTGCAAAAAAAACTTCTGCACCAGCAGCCTCTTCAAATGCAGGTGGTAGCGTACTACGTGTAGAGTCTAAGAGAATTGACTACTTACTAAACCTTGTAAGCGAAACAGTTATTACAAAGGCTTCTTTTAATCAGACTTCGTCTCAAATTGGCGAACTGCAAAAGCAATTCCAAACTATAGAGAGCTCTCATAACGAAAAATTACGTGAACTTATGGATCGTTTACCGATTTATCTAGAGACACTACAAAATGGTGGAAAAATTAAAGATGTTCGAGCGCAATTAAACAACGATTTTGGAGATTTGTTTGCGTCATTTGACACTTTTGAAACTGATTTTAAAAATGTTGTTGGTAAATTTAGATCTTCTACACAAAATCTCGGGCGTATTGCAGGCGACTTACAAGAAGGTGTAATGAAAATTCGTATGGTTCCAATAAGCCAAATTTTTTCTCGCTTTCCACGTGTAGTACGCGACTTATCTCGTGATTTAGATAAAAAAATCAATTTGGTTATTGAAGGTGAAGATACAGAACTAGATAAATCTGTAATAGAAGACCTTCTTGATCCAATTATGCACTGTGTGCGCAACTCTCTTGATCACGGAATTGAACAACCGCTTGATCGTCTAAAGGTTGGAAAAGGAGAAGAGGGAACTCTAAACCTAGTAGCACGCAATGAAGGTAATATGATTGTTATTGACATAATCGATGATGGTAAAGGAATCGACGTCAATAAGGTTAGAAATAAGGCCATTGAAAGAGGAGTTATCCACCCAAATAAATTATTATCTGACCACGAAGCATACCAGCTTATTTTTGAGCCAGGTTTTTCTACTGCCGACAAGATTACAAATGTTTCTGGTCGCGGTGTAGGACTTGATGTTGTAAAAACACAAATTGAAAAACTAAATGGTACTGTAGTTGTAACTTCTGAGCCAGATGTTGGTTCAAAGTTTAGTATTCGTCTACCTCTTACTCTTGCAATTATACAAGGCTTGTTAGTACGTGTTGGTTCGGAAGTATATTCAATTCCGGTTGCATCAGTAATTGAAAATCATCGTATTAAACAAGATGAAATAAATACTATTGATAACTACGAAGTATTTACTGTACGCGATGAGGTAATTAGTATATTGCGCCTTGATCGGCTTTTTGGTATTAAAAAAGCAGAAAAAGATGAGTATAGTTTTGTTGTTATTGTTGGAACTGCAGAGAAAAAATTAGGAATTATTGTTGATTCTCTAATTGGAGAAGAAGATGTTGTAATTAAACCATTGAGAGATCAATTTACGAGCTCTCCGGGTATTGCGGGCGCTTCAATTTTGGGAGACGGGTCTGTTTCGTTAATTATAGATGTTTCTCAACTTTTAGAACTCGGTGTAAAACAAGAATTGGCAGCACGACAAAAACGTGATGCAGTTTTAATGTAAGGATTAGGGGTTTATATGGAACTTGTAACAGACGCAATGCAGTCCGCTGTAGCAGAAGACGAAAAAAAAGAGCTCTTAGTTAATATTGACTATAAGATGGTTACTTTTTCTTTAGCAGAAAAAGATTATGCCATTGATATTATGCGTGTAAAAGAAATTGCCAAAGCAGGACATTTTACTTATGTGCCAAATACATCTCCATTTGTTTTAGGAGTATATAATTTACGCGGAGATATTATACCAATTATAGATTTGCGTATTTTCTTTGGTATTCCAGTAGAAGAGACTAAAGCAGGCGATGTTGAAAACATGCTTATTTTAAGTGTTCATGATCAAATATTTGGGATAGTAGTAGATGCTATACAAAAGGTAGTTGGAATTTCAAGTACAACTATTCAGCCTCCACACCCTTTGTTTGGTGATATAAATATTAAGTATATTTATGGTGTTGTAGAGAATGCAGATAAACTCTATATTTTGCTCGATGTAGATAGAATATTTGGATTTAAGTCTGAAGCAGAGGAAGAAGCAGAAAAGAGAGCTTTAGAGGAAGAACAAGTTCCTGTAATGCCATCAATTCAAACATCTTTACAAAAATTTGCAGCTCCTGTATCTCAGCCAGTTTCTGTATCTCAATCAGCTCCACCTCCACCTCAAGAAAAGACTACGGTTGTTTCAGAACCAGACTTGGAATATTCATTTATTACAGATTCTTTGCAAAAGCTAAAGAAATTTACAGTAACAGCAGTTAATGATACATGGGGGCATTCCCGATTTACAAAATGGCTTGAACAACGCGGAAAGGCAAATGCACAGCTCACTAGCGAAGCAGATGCAGATGAGTTCTTAAAGGACTTCTATTCGCAATATACAGGACGTTTTTGGTCAAAAGAGTATGCCGATGCGGTTTATGCAGCACTTCCAGAAAATTCGGCGAAGCAAATTAATGTGTGGAATCCAGGGTGTTCAACTGGGTACGAAAGCTACTGTCTAGCTTGTGTGCTCCATCGGCGCTATCCAGAGAGCCGTATTCGTGTATATGCACAAGATATAGACTTATTAAATGTGTCAAATGCTCCTTTATTGACAATTCCTCAAGATGTTGCTGGAGGCTGGCTTGCTCCATATGTTGTAAAAAATGCGAGTGGAGCATTTACATTTAACCAGGATATAAAAGATATTGTTTTATTTGAATACCATGACTGTTTAAATGCAACTAGTATGCCAAGTGCAGACGTAATTTTCTGTCGCGATCTTGTATCTTTTTTAGATAAACCAGCACAAGAGCAGTTATTTGCAGAATTTGCAGAAAAACTAAAAGGTAATGGAATCCTGATTTTAGGCGATAAGGAAACTATAAATGGACGTTCTGAATTCACAGAAAAGATGGTTGGCCCTATTGTTGTAATTTCAAAAAGGTGATATCTTTATCATATAATGTATCATAAAAATTTTATTAGTAAGGAGTGTGTATGAGAGTTGAGTATATCAATCCATTTGTT
>CAYJNB010000142.1:2870-5589 GCA_964371205.1 uncultured Treponemataceae bacterium | reverse complement strand
TAGAGAACTTAAAAAGAACATATACAACGCAAACAGGTAACTTACATGCAGTTAATGATGTCTCGCTTACTATTCCCTCAAATACAGTTTATGGGATTATTGGACTTAGCGGGGCAGGTAAGTCAACATTAGTACGCCTTATAAGCTTATTAGAACAAACTGATTCAGGCAGTATTTTTTATGAAGATAAGCGTGTTGATAACTTGGATAAAAACGCACTTATTGAACAACGCCGCAGAATCGGTATGATTTTTCAAAATTTTAATTTATTCTCATCTCGCACCGCAGCTCAAAATATTGCATATCCATTAGAAATATGTAAAATGCCAAAGCAGTACATTAAAGAGCGCGTTGCAGAGCTCTTAAGTTTGGTAGGGCTTGCAGATAGGGGAGATGCTCCTATTAGTACGCTCTCTGGCGGACAAAAACAAAGAATTGCCATTGCAAGAGCTCTTGCTAATAAACCAGATATACTTTTTTGTGATGAAGCTACAAGTGCCTTAGATCCACAAACAACACGTTCTATTTTGCAGCTTATTCGCGAGATTCAGCAAAAGATGAATCTTACTGTAGTAATGATTACTCACCAAATGGAAGTAGTGCGCGATGCTTGTGAGCATGTAGCGGTGCTCGATAATGGTTGTGTAGTAGAAAAAGGTGAGGTGACAGAAATATTTGCTCACCCTGTATCGAGTGTAACAAAGGACTTTTTATCGCATATTCGCCCTAACGACTCAGATGAGAGTACCGATACAAGTATAATACGCTGGTCAAAAGACGGTGGTGAGTACATTCTTCGATTTATTGGTGAAAAAACAGGCAAACCAGTCTTAAGTGAGTTATCGCGTAAATTTAATATTGAATTCAATATTAGGGCAGGTGGAGTGCAACACTTACGAGAAAAGGATGTTGGAACACTTATTACCGATATTAGTGGCGAAAAAGAAGAAGTTCAAAAAGCAATAGAATACTTACAACAAGCAGGAATTGTTGTGGAGTTGGTTAGTAATGGAGGCGAAGCATGAGTAACTGGGAACAAATTTTTCAATTAGTAAGTAGTGCAACCATGCAAACGCTTGCTATGGTGTTTTTTTCTACCCTGTTTTCACTTATTTTGGGAGCTCCCTTGGGTGTTTTGCTTTGCGTAACAGATACTGTTGGTGGCATTATGCCAAAACCGCTTTTTAATCGGGTATTGAGTCGCTTAGTAAATGTTTTGCGCTCATTTCCCTTTATTATTTTAATGATTGTGTTGTTTCCGCTTTCTCGTATTGTTGTGGGAACAAGCATTGGTACAACAGCAACTGTTCTACCATTGTCAATTGCAGCTGCTCCTTTTGTAGCGCGCATTATAGAAACATCGCTCAAAGAAGTAGACCCGGGAGTTATTCAAGCAGCTCGTGCAATGGGTTCAACAAATACACAAATCATATTTAAAGTACTTATACCAGAAGCTCTACCTTCATTGGTTTCTGGTATAACACTCACCATTATCAGCGTAATTGGGTATTCAGCAATGGCTGGTGCAATCGGTGGTGGTGGTCTTGGAGATCTTGCAATCAGATATGGGTATCAACGTTTTAGAACCGATATTATGATTGTATCTGTAATTGTCATTTTAGTCCTAGTTGAGCTAATTCAGCTTATAGGAAGTAAAATAAGTGCAGCGCTTTTAGCGCGCCGTTAAATTCATATCTTAATATACTAAGGAGAAAAGAATGAAAAAAATTATTTTTGCTTTAACAATTTTGTTATGCGCATCTGTGGTCTTTGCCGGCGGAAGCAAAGAAGAAGACACTACTGTACTAAAAGTTGGGGCTACGCCAGCTCCTCATGCAGAAATGCTTGAATTGGTTAAAGATGATTTAGCTGCAAAAGGCTTTACATTAGAGATAGTTGAGTTTACCGACTATGTTGTGCCAAACGAAGCTCTTGAAGGTGGAGAAATCCTTGCAAACTTTTTCCAACATCTTCCATACATGGATTCTTTCAATAACGAAAGAGGGTACCACTTATCTAATGCTGGTGGAATCCATATTGAGCCAATCGCAATTTATTCCAATGAGTACGATGCTTTAGCAAATCTTCCTGATGGAGCCACTATTGCTGTTCCAAATGATCCAACAAACGAAGGGCGAGCTCTCTTGCTATTGCAATCAGCAGGTTTAATAAAGCTTTCTAATACCTCAGGGATTACAGCAACCCCGCTCGATATTATCGAGAACAAAAAAGGTCTTGTGTTACGCGAATTAGAAGCTGCTTCTTTACCACGCGTATTAGCAGACGTAGATGCAGCAGTTATTAATGGCAACTATGCAATTCCAGCTGGTTTAAGTGCAAACAAAGACGGCCTCTTTATTGAAGGTGCAGATTCACCATATGTAAATATTGTTGCTGTAAAAGACGGAAACGAAGCAGATCCACGCATTGTAGCACTTGTAGAAGCTTTACAAAGCGACGAAATTAAAAATTATGTAGCAGAACGCTATCCTAACGGCGAAGTAGTTACAACCTTCTAACGGTCAGAGTGAATCTTATTTCAAAATTCGTAAGAGACTGATTGGTTTAGGATTTCAAGCGGGGATTCTTTAGATTTAGAAGAGGCACGCCTGCAGGCTTGTTTCTTCGGTTAAATGTTAGTATCAAATGCATGATTGAGGATTGGAAGCAAAAAAAGCTTCTACCTCTACCCTATTTAAAGCGTTAGGGGTCTGGGGTG
>CAYJNB010000142.1:0-2770 GCA_964371205.1 uncultured Treponemataceae bacterium | reverse complement strand
GAAGCAAAAAAAGCTTCTACCTCTACCCTATTTAAAGCGTTAGGGGTCTGGGGTGTACACGTTACACTCGTAAATTATCTTTTCAAGTGTAACACGAAGTGTTCGTCGCAACTGCTTGCAATCAATTCATATGAAACAAATATAATTAAATTATTGGTATCATTTTTATTGTTTGCAAGCTGCTTCTTCCCAGGAAAAGAAGGTGGGACTATGAAAGTGTGCTTAGAGCTTTTTTTTGTTTTTTTTAGAATAGGTTTAGTAATGTTTGGTGGCGGTTACGCAATGTTGCCTCACTTGGAACATTCACTGGTTGCAAAACGCGGTTGGACAACAAGCGAAAAAATTCACGACTATTATGTAATTGGGCAGGCAACTCCGGGAATCATTGCCGTAAATGTTGCAACCTTTATTGGCTACAATAAAAAAGGTTTGTTGGGGGCTATTTTCGCCACAGCCGGAATAGTTGCTCCTTCTATAATCATTATTACATTAATAGCAGCTTTTTTATCTAATTTTGCAGAAATTGTATGGGTGCAAAAAGCCCTTCTTGGCGTAAATGTTGCAGTTGCCGCCCTGCTTACTAAGGCTGTGCATCAGTTTAGTAAAAGTGCGCTTAAAGATATTGTTTGTGTTTTATTGCTTGTTGTGGCACTTGTAGCGCTTGTTGTGTTTTCGGTTCCAGCTGGAGTAATTATAGTAAGTACAGCAGTGCTTGGAATACTTATTCAGTCTCTAAAAGCGGGGAAAAACACATGAGTTTACTTTCTCTCTTTTTTACGTTTGCATATATTGGATTAATCACTATTGGTGGTGGGCTTGTTGCAGTTCCCATTATGCAAGATATTCTTGTTGGTAAAAATCTTATTACAAATGAAGCCTTCTTTAATATGCTTGCAATCTCCGAATCAACCCCTGGCCCCATTGGTGTAAATATGGCAACATATTTAGGATACGAAATGCATGGCATTGTTGGAGGTATTGTTACTACTGCCGGAATGGTAATGCCGTCTCTTATTTGTATACTTGTTATTGCCAAATGGTTTATTCATGCAACTGAGCACCGCATCGTAAAAAATGCTTTTTATGGATTACGCGTTGGTGTTGCTGCAATGATTGCAAGTGTAACATGGACAGTCTTACAAATTACGGTAATCGACATTGCTGTTTTGCAAAAAGCAGGCCCAGAGTATAAGGGTGTCTTTCTTTTAGATTTTATTAATGTGCCGTCACTATTCTTTTACGTAGCTGCTCTAGTGGTGCTCTTTAAAACAAAACTGCACCCAATTGCCATTGTAGCAGCAGGTGCAGTCTTTGGGGTGGTAGCCCTATGAGCAGATTTTTCTAATCTTTATTTTTTTGCAGTCTTTGTGCTATCAAGACCTTTTATAGTTTCGGTTAAGCCAACTGCAAGTCCTGCTAGGTTTTGAATGTCTGATGGAATAATAATTTTTGTTGCTTGTCCATCTGCCATTTTTTGTAATGCTTCGAGGCTTTTAATTTTAACAACTCCTTCGTCAACACCAGCCTCTTTTATCATCGCAAGCCCTTCTGCGGTTGCTTTTTGTACTTCAAGAATAGCTTGAGCTTCACCGGCTGCTCTTTGAATAGCTGCTTCTTTTTGAGCTTCTGCTTCCAAGATAGTAGAAGCCTTGTTTCCTTCGGCGACCAAAATGGCAGACTGTTTTTGCCCTTCAGCAATTAAGATAGCTTCGCGGCGTTCGCGTTCAGCACGCATTTGTTTTTCCATTGCTACTTGAATTGATTCAGGTGGAATAATATTTTTAACTTCTACGCGGTTTACTTTAATTCCCCATGGATCTGTTGCTTCGTCAAGAATGCTTCTCATGCGGCTATTAATAATGTCGCGACTAGTGAGCGTTGCGTCAAGTTCAAGCTCCCCAATAATATTACGCAAGGTTGTTGCAGAAAGGTTTTCTATTGCAGATAATGGATTTTCTACGCCATAGGTATACAGTTTTGGATCGGTAATTTGAAAATAAATAACCGTATCAATCATCATAGTAACGTTATCTTTGGTAATTACCGGTTGTGGTTGAAAATCTAAAACACGTTCTTTGAGTGATACATTGTTTGCAATGCGGTCAATAAACGGAATCTTTACATGAAGCCCAACTTGCCAAGTTGTTAAATAACCTCCAAGTCGTTCCAAAATAAATGCACGAGATTGTGGGACAATACGAATATTGACAACAACTAAAAGCAGTACCAATACTGCAACTGGAATTACAAAATAAACCATAATTTTTTCCTTTTTTATATATTTTATGACTTTCGATCTGTATAAATTGTATGTCTCTTAGAGACACCGCACTATTGCCGTTGCTCCCTCAATGCGAACAATTGAACAGTTTGCACCTTTTTCGATGGTAGTTTCGTCTTCTGTTTTTGCCATCCAGAATGTTCCTTCGGCTTTAATTTCTCCCTTTTCGAAAGGTTTAATTGTCTTTGTAACTACTGCATGCATATCGACAAATCTATCTACATTGGTACGCTCTTTTTTTGCTTTTAATTTTTTAACTAAAAGTGGACGAGTCAAAATGAGTAAGGCGGTAGAAATTGATAAAAATATTAATACTTGATATAATAAGGGAATTGGTAAGAAAGAGAGAAAAACAAGAGCTAAGGCTCCTATTGCAAACCATACCGTAGTAAGTGCAACGGTAAGAAATTCTATCACGACAAAAAGTATTGCCAGTCCAAACCACATCCATGCAATGTTTGTTGTTTCTAAAGGTATAAAAAATTCCAT
>CAYJNB010000141.1:0-5651 GCA_964371205.1 uncultured Treponemataceae bacterium | reverse complement strand
AGGCAAGTACTTAAACTATAAAATTACTAAATTTACGCTTGTAAGCGTAGGAACGGCCTCAAGGGGATGCAAACAACTTTTTTCAACCTTGTTACACACAGCCCTATTTAACAATTAACAATTAACAATTATTAATTATCTACCACCCAAAATGTAATTGATAAATACACCCTTATGTAACCAAAAAGAACTTATGGTAACCAAAGGTAACCTTTTGTAACTTTTTTTCTATTGAGTTTTGCATATTCTCGGTGTAGTATGGATGTAGATTTTTTAGGAGTGTGGAAAGAAAAGTTTGACTAACAGGGAAAAATTATATTTTCTCGAAACACAATACAGGGGACATTTGGTGAATAAAAATAAAGCTATATCAATAAAAAAGGAAATCCAAAAGATAGTAAGCAAAATTAACGCACGAGGCTTATCGTTTGAGTACAAAAAGTATTCAATGATGAAAGAAATACGAAAGTATTATAAAAATAATAATTTTCAAAGTGAAAAACTTAATGAAAGAAAAAATGAAATAAAAACTATTAATATTGTTTTACAGAATTTTGTATATCCATTTTATGTGGGACTGATTGGAGCATTATTTTTAGAAGTAATGCTTAAGTATTATAGTATTGAGCAAAAAAACTCTATGCTCTTTGCATTATCGCAGAGTCTTTTTGGACAATTTTTCTTTCCTGCACTTACACTTGCGTTGTTTTTTGGAGCTAGAAAACTGATAAGATACTTTCTAAAACAAGATCAATTTGGTTTAGATGATTACGAAATAAAAATCATTGATTCTATTTTGGATAAAAGGCTAAAAAAAGCCATAAAGGAGATGTAAAATGAGAACAAGGTATGTTACGTATGATATTAAAGACGGAAATTCATATGATAAATTGTATGAGTTTTTAGAAAAATTTGGTGGAACACAGATTACAAAGTCCACTTATGTAGTTAAAACTAATTTAAAATTGGAAGATTTTTCTAGCAAACTTAAAACTGCAACAAGCTATGGCGACACAGTTTTAGTAATTTCAGTTTCAAATAAAAATGAAATTTTTCACTACAAAGTTCGATAAATATTAACAAAAAAGGATAAACAATGGCAATATCACAATCAACATTGAGAGAAGCATATCATAGAAGCACAGAAAATTTTTCTAGCGTAAGCGCTTTTGTGACAGATTCATTTGTGTCTCAAACAAAAATCTATAAAAAAGCATTCTTATGTCACAGCCATCATGATGAAGAACTAGCAAAAGGTTTAGAGAAAATACTAAGAAAAGAAGGTATTACTCTATATATTGACTGGGATGATTCAACTATGCCTGAAAAACCAAATAAAACAACTGCAAAAAAAATTCAAGACCATATTAAAAATTCAGATTACTTTTTATTTTTAATGACAGAGAAAGCGAAAGAATCACGATGGTGCCCATGGGAAATTGGTTTTGCAGATGCCTGTAAGAAGAACATAATAATTATACCAACAAAAAATGCTTATGGAAATGTTTATGGGAATGAATACTTAGAACTCTATGACCAATTAGATGAAACTACTGCTTTTGAAAAATCTGTTAATGCAAGTAAATCTACTTTTATCATACGCAAAACAACAGGTGAAGCTATTAACGTAAATAATTACTTACAACGTTTATACGGCTAGGTAGTCATGGGAAGAAAGATTTTTATTTCATACAAATATTCAGACGCCAGTGTACAGCAAGCTCGTGATGGCAGTTATACTACTGTACGTGACTATGTAGATGCACTGCAAAATATACTAGATAGAGAAGATCATATAAATAAAGGTGAAGATGACGGAGAAGATTTAAGTAACTTCAAAGATGAATACATTGAGTCAACATTGCGTCCAAAGATTTTTGATAGCAGTATTACCATTGTTCTAATTTCACCAAACATGAAAGATACAAAACCAGAAGATGATCAATGGATACCTTGGGAAATCGCTTACTCATTAAAAAAGAAAACACGTGAAGGAAAAACTAGTCATCCTAACGCAATACTAGCTATTGTATTACCTGATAGGTATGGAAGTTATGACTACTATGTTAGAGATAATAGATGCTGTTCTACAAATTGTACAACATGGCAGACAAGCAGACTATTTAATATATTGAGTAAAAATATGTTTAATAAACGGAATTGTGAAACATCCACTTGCATAAGAGGTACTAAAATAAGCTATGGGGAACCCTCTTATATATTATCTGAAAAATGGGAAAACTTTTGCAAGAAACCAAATCACTACATTGAACGAGCCGTCAAAATATGTGAAAATATTAGTGCCTATGATTTGATTAAAACTGTATGAGGTAGAGCATGGCAGAAGAAAAGTATAACGAACAAAATTTACACAAAGAAATTGACTTAATACAAGGCTGTATTAACCGCATGGCACATAATTCTTTTTTGGTTAAGGGATGGGCTATTTCATTACTTTCTATTGTGTTAGTACTTACATCCGAAAATAGCAATTCTATTTTTATTTCTTTTTTTATGTTTTTATCCGTTCTATGTTTTTGGTATTTAGATGGATTTTTTTTATATACTGGAAAGATGTACCGTAAAATGTACAAGTGGGTTATTACAAATAGGCCACTTGGGAATAAAGATTTAATGTATGACCTAACACCACAGCGTTTTAAAAGTGAAAAGAAATTCCCAATACTATGTGTAATGTTTTCTAAAACACTTCTACCTTTCTATTTACTTTTAGTTCTTGGGATTATTGGGTTTGTGATTCTGCAACTAGGCGGGCTTAATGAACTTATAAATACAAATTGTTCTCGTAACTAGATTATGTTTGATAATGATATATAAATAAACGGAGATAAGTAATGAATAGTATTCAAAAAAGAGAATTTTTAAAATGGGTAGATAATTTGAAAGATATTACACCACCTTATGCAACGCTAATCAATCTGATAATTAATAACTTTGATACAATTGCAACAAAAGGAACAGCTCAAGGATCGCGTGCAAAGTTCATGGTTGAAAAAATTAATGCAAAAAATCTTGTTTTTGATAGAAAAATCGCAAAGGTAGATTATACATCAAATGAAAATGATAATATAATTTTTCAATTAAACAGATTAGAAGTAGAATCATTCAGAGGTTTCAAAAGTAAGGTTTTCTTTGATTTTTCAAAGCAATATAGTATTTTTTATGGTCAAAATGGTTCAGGAAAATCAAGTCTTTGCCAAGCTCTTGAGTATTGCTTACTAGACAATATAAGGGAAGCTAGCGTTAGACATATTCCCTTAAATACATTTATCAATAATGAAAACTCAAAAAAGTCGGAACTTCCACAGCTTAATGGATTGACAGTAGATGGGAAGACTATAAATGTTACAAGTAATTATGAAAAATTTCATTTTGCATTTATAGAAAAAAATAGAATTGATGATTTTGCACATATTAGTGCCGCAAAACCAACAACACAAAATGAAAGGCTTGCAATATTGTTTGGATTATCAGAGTTTACAGAGTTTGTTAAAGAATTTACAAATGACTTTGGACGATATCTTCCTCCTAACAATGTAAAATCAGAGCAACTTAAATTAGCGAGGGACAAACTTGGCGAAGAAAAAAATAAAATTACTACGACCAACACAGAAGTAGCTAAAGTAAACACCAAAATTTTACCCGATATAATTTCATTGGGAAAAAAAGATGTTAGCGATATTGAGTCTGCAATTAATTTCCTTAAAAATGAAAATGGAGAGGGTGAGATATCTCGACTTCAAGAAAAGGCTAAAGAAACCGCAATAGTTGAGCTTAACTTAGAAAGCGCAAAAGAACTTTTCAAAAACATTAAAGCTGCTTCAGTTTTATATGAAAAATATCTAGTTGCAGAAGAAGAATTTTTAACACTATCTGTAGATCAAAATTTATATTCGCTATATAAAGCTATTTGTGCACTAGAAGAAGAAAAAAGTTGCCCTGCATGTAAAACACCTATAAACAGTGTAGTAACAAATCCATATGAAAATGCAAAGAAAGAACTTAAAAATTATGACCGCTTTGAGAAACTAAAAAAAGAAATGGAAAGTATCATAAAAGATTTTACGGATTTATCTTATAATATAAATGAAAAAATTACTTCTGTATCAGATACATTTTCAGTATTAAAGGTTTCTAAGGATAAACTAAATACTCTCCCCAAAATAAAAAATGCAAATAAAGTTTCATTAGCAGAAAAAGAAAGTATAAAAGCTATTTTAGAAATAATTAGTAGTTTATTTGAAGGTGAAAATAGTATAATCGTACAAATAGAAAATTATAATAAAGAAGCTATAGAGAAAAATAAAGTTAACAAGTACTTAAGTGAATCAAAGAAACTCGATATTTTATATGCTCAGCTGATAGAAAGTCGTAGTATGATAAGGGCATACAACAAGCAACTAAAATCGTATATAGATACAAAAAAAGTTCTAGAAACACAAATTCGTACATTAGAAAAAGAAGCTAAAGATGAGAAAAAAATTAATACATATAATGAAAAAATAATATCTGCATATAACACTTTTTACAATGATATTAATGCTTATATGAAATCCTTACCTTTAGAATTATCAGAAGGTCTTTCAGAAAAAGTAACTGAATATTACAATGAAATAAATGAACATGATGCTAATTTTGAGAAAGCTCTATCTATTAGATTACCTTATAATACTTCAAGCTTTATTCAAATTGAACTTGCAGATAATATTTGCACGAATGCACTACAAATATTAAGCGAAGGACACTTAAAAATTTTAGGCTTAACCATTCTTTTAGCAAAAGCAAATCAGATGAATTTACCTTTTTTAATTTTTGATGACATTGTAAATGCTATTGATGATGAACACCGAGATGGAGTAGCAAACTTATTGTTTAAAAATAAAGATTTTGAAAATATTCAAATGGTAGTTACATGCCATGGTGAACAATTTGTAAAGAAAATTGAAGATAAAGTGGAAAAGAAAAAGAGAGATAGCCTTATAAATCGATTCTATTTTCTTAGTACCGAATGTTTAGAAGAAAGAGGAATTGTAATAAATTATTCTAACCCAAAACACCCTCTTGAGTTAGCTCGGATAAATCTAAAAGATGGTAATAATAAAGATGCAGCTTCAAAGTGCCGCCAAGCAACAGAAGCACTACTTTATCAGATATGGAAAAAGTCAGGTTTACAACTAACTATACAACTTCGATACAATCAAGACAAACCAGATTCTAAATCACTCATAGATGCATTGATTAGTTCAAGAAAGGGCGATACTTTAGTAATTCCTAAGTTACGTAAAATACAAACTGATTACAATTGGTATTTACAAAATAAAGGAACTCATGAAGATGATTCACAGTCTGAATTTCCATCATCTGATATAAGGGGAATAATTTCACTATTAGAGGAAATTGATGATGAACTTCGACAATGCAAGTATGAAGTGAGTCAAAGCGAAAAAAACTCTGAAGCCACATAAACTTTGGTGATTTGAGTTTCCCCTACAACTTCTTTCCAACTTCCAGTACTTCTTCAATCTTTGCCACTATTCGCTCTTGTTCGGCTAGTGGCGGAAGAGGTACTAATTGATTTTTTAACATTGACTGTGTAATTTGGTTTATTGTTGTTGTTTTTGCTCCATCTA
>CAYJNB010000140.1:0-5660 GCA_964371205.1 uncultured Treponemataceae bacterium | reverse complement strand
TTGCGGTGTTCTTCTTTGTATTTGAACATAGCCTGATCTGCCTTATCCATAACTTGTGCAAAATCAGTTCCGTCATCTGGTAAAACAGCGTAACCAACACTTGCAGAAATGTGCAACTCTAGTGTTTCTACAAAGAACGGTGTTTCAGACAGATGAATAATACGCTCGAGAATTCCCTCGCAAGCTTCTTTTTGCAATGGATGGGGAATAATAACTATATATTCATCTCCTCCATATCGCCCAATAAAGGTGTTCTTTTTAAAGTGGTAGAGTAGACGGGCTGCAAATGTTTCGAGTAATCTATCGCCAACTTCATGACCATACGTGTCATTTACAGGCTTAAATTTATTTAAGTCTATAAAAAAGATGCTACACCCTTCTGTATGCCAAGATTTATTTACCTTTGTGTAATGTTCAAGCCCTTTTCTGTTGTATACATTAGTAAGAGTGTCAATATACGATTGTTGTTGCACGTGTAGGCGTTGTTGCTCAGAATTACGGAACAATAGGTACAAAAGAGTTGTTACAGCAAATAAGGCTATACTGAGTAAGAATGTCTTTTGAATATTTTCCGAACGACTATTTTTGTTATAAATGCTTATATACCATTTTGCATGACCTATTTCAAACTCTAAGGAATGAGCTTCTTCCTCAATATCAAATCCTTGCGATTTATGTAAAGGAACAGAATTTTGATTATAGGTGGAATCTATTTCGTACTCATAGCCAATTTTCTCAATATCTGTAATACCAGTGCCTTCTAAAACAGTGGCAGTAGGATCCATAACAACACTTATAAAGCCCCAAAATGTTTCTACGCCATCAACATCAATAAATACAGGGTTGCGTGCAACAACGGCAGGTATCCCAGTAGACAGATAGTACGGTCCAGAAAAAACAGTTTCTTTTGTCTCTATAGCTCTTTGCGCATCATAACTTGCCTCTTCATCCTCTAATACATTATATCCATGATATACACTATTTACTTCTACAGGATGAGAATACGTAACAACTCCGTTTGGCATATAACTTATAGCTAAATGAACATCCTCGTTATACACAAGATCCAATGTTTCTCTCAGTTCATTTTGGGGAATCGTTCCATTCGATAAAACAATAATTTTATCTATAATATCTGTAAATTCTACTGCAGAATCAAGATTGCTCTTAATTCTTTCTGAATATAAAACAGTTAAAAATTCTAGGATTTGGTCGTTTTCATTTCGAGTACTCATATACGATGAATAAATTGCTAAAAGAGAAAGAGAGAACATGCTAAGAAGAAAGATAAGTGATTTTTTCATGGACAACCTTATAAAAGTATAACACAGCTTTTTTCTCAAGTAAACCAAATAGTTGACATTAAGTTAAATTTAAATTACGCTGATTAAGTTATTTTATTACGGAGAGGGTAATATGGAAAGTATCACTTTAGTAGTTTGTCTTATATTAGTTGTACTCACTATTTTACTTTTAAGACAAAACTCCACAAAAGAAATTGAAAAATACGCATACTACGATACTTTAACCGGTATTCCAAATATGAACAAGTTTAAAAAACTTGTCGAAGAAGTTCTCTATAAAAACAAAGATAATATGTACATTATGATGAAGATGGATATTGTCAATTTTAAAGCAGTTAACGAAATTTTTGGATACGAAGTTGGAAACGAAATTCTATGTGCTGTTGCAAAAGCAGGGGAAAATTTAAACGAAAAGACCTTTTTACATACACGTACGAACGCAGATAACTTTTTTATGTTTGCAGAGGCAAATTACTTCTTTGACTTTATGTCGAAAAAGAAAGAGTTCGAAAATAAATTTAAAGAAGTTTTCCCAGTTGCACAAAATCATCAGTTTTTATTTCGATACGGAAGATACCTTATTGATTTTGGTGAAACAGATGTTCATGCCATTGTTAACAAAGCTGATTTAGCACATAGTTTAGCAAAAAAAAGCAACGGTGAGTTGTTTTGGGATTATAACGAAGCTTTTAAACGTAAACTTATGCGCCGAACAGAAATTACAAACAAAATGGAAGCTGCCTTAGAGAATGGTGAGTTTAAAGTATATCTTCAGCCAAAATATAAAATAAGCGATAGCTCCATTGTAGGAGCGGAGGCTCTTGTTCGTTGGATAGAAAAAGATGATAATGTTGTTTTTCCAGATGAATTTATCCCCTTGTTCGAAGAAAATGATTTTATTGTTAACCTAGATACATACATGCTAGAAAATGCATGTAAAATCCTCAAAAATTGGAAAGATGCTGGCTTTGAATGTATTCCGATATCGGTTAACTTCTCTCGTAACCACTTAAAAAATCCCTTTTTTGTTGACGAAATTACAGAAGTTACAGATAGGTATGGCGTAGATCGTAAGTATATAGAAGTTGAGCTAACAGAAACGGCAGTTACAGAGAATGAATATGCTTTGCAATCATTACTTGAAGACCTACGAACAAGAGGTTTTAAAGTTTCTATAGATGATTTTGGTACAGGTTATTCAACACTAGGAATGCTTAAGAATTTTAAAGTTGATACGCTAAAACTCGATAGAAGTTTCTTTATAAACAATACAGAAGACAACCGAGGGGATATTGTAGTAGCAGGAATTATTAATCTTGCGCATGATCTAGGTATGTCTATCGTTGCAGAAGGAGTCGAGCTTTCTACTCAAATAGATTTCTTAAAAAAAATCAATTGCGAATCAACTCAGTGCTTTTTGTTTGCAAAGCCAATGCCTGTAGCAGATTTTGAAAAACTCTGTTTTGGCGATAAAATAATGCAACTGTAATGCTTTATTTCATACTTTAAACAAATAGAATTTACATTTATATAAAAAAAACACGGCTATAAACCGTGTTTTCTGCCCGGAACAAGACTTGAACTTGCACACCCTTTCGAGCTCTAGTACCTGAAACTAGCGTGTCTACCAATTCCACCATCCGGGCGATTGCATAATAATACTAAAATGGTAGTGTGTCGTCAAGGACTCGCTTAACTACTTGACACCTTTATGCATATTCTGTATATTTAAGAAGAACATTATATATTCTTTTTATTTTAGGTCCGTTCGAGCGGGTCTTTTTTTTTAATAGGAGCATAAGTGGAATACACTCCTCTTGAATCAACACAACATTATTCAGATTGCGCCCCGTTAATCGAGGGCTTAGGGTATGCACTTGTAGAGCTTCGTATTGGACATACAAAAAGCTCATATCAAGTGCGTGCAGTTATTAGCCGTTTAAAGGTCGAAGACGGTGGGATAGGTATAGACGACTGTTCAAAGGTGCATACCCTTTTATTTGCTCGTCTCGAAGCCGTTTTTGGAACACAAGATATCCATATGGAAGTTACATCTCCTGGAACTGAACGCCAAATTAAAAACGCAGCAGAGTTTCCGCTTTTTGTTGGGCGTATGGCACGCGTTTGGTACACTGAAGTACAAGATTGGATAGCCGGAAAAATACTTGGTGCAGATAGCACAAAAGTTACTTTAGAAATTGATGGTGCGGAACGTAGTTTTCCGTTTGAACAAATAGCAAAAGCTAAGTTAGTAAATTCATAAAATAGGAGCCAGTATGTCGTCCGAAATGTCAGAGGCAATTCGCCAGTTAACACAAGAGAAAGGTATTTCTGAGGAGCTAGTTTTACAAACAATTGAAAATGCACTTATTGCAGCGTATAAAAGAAAATTTGGTACGAGCGAGAACGCCGTAGTAAAATTTAGCGAAGATAATTCAGATGTTTCAATTTATTCAAGAAAGGTAATTGTAGATGGTGTATACGACCCTGTTATAGAAATTGAATTAGAAGAAGCTTTAGAGCTTAGTCCTGATTGCGAAGAAGGGGACGAAATTGATATTTTAGTAGACCCTCGCACTTTTGATAGAATCTCTGTGCAAAGTGGTAAACAAACTGCACATCAATCCTTACGAGATATTCAAAAAGATACCTTGTATTCTGAATACAAAGACAAGGTTGGCGAAATTATCATTGGATACTATCAGCGTGAGCGTAATGGTAACATTTACGTAGATCTTGGTAAGGTAGAAGGTATTTTACCAAAAAAATTACAATCACCACGCGAAGTCTATCGTAAAAATGATCGTATTAAAGCACTTATTAGCGAGGTTAAAAAGGCTTCAGCAGGTTTACAAATTGTACTTTCTAGAACTGATGCCGACTTTGTTAAAAAGATTGTTGAATTAGAAGTACCAGAAATCTACGACAATACAGTAGAAATTCATAAAATTGTGCGCGAAGCAGGTTATAGAACAAAAATTGCAGTTTCTTCACATAGAGACGATGTTGATCCAGTTGGAGCATGTGTTGGTCTTAAAGGAATCCGTATTCAAGCAATTATTCGTGAGCTTGAGGGAGAAAAAATTGATATTCTTAAATACGATGACGACCCACGTGTATTTATTAAAAATGCACTTTCTCCAGCAGATGTAACTGGTGTTGTTGTTCTTGATAATGAAAAACGTCAAGCTCTTGCAATTGTTAATGACGAACAATTCTCACTCGCAATTGGTAAGCAAGGATTAAATGTTCGCTTAGCTAATCGCTTAACAGACTGGACTATAGATGTAAAAACAGAATCTCAATATGATGAAATAGATACACTTACAGCAGAATCTCGCCGTGCCGCGCAAGACTTATTCTCTAACGACGAGTACGATGAAATTACTTCTGTTGCAGAGCTTCCAGGTATTGATTCTCGTGTTGCAGAGTTACTCACCGCAAACGAAATTAATCTTATAGAAGATTTTATAGCTGCTGATGAAGCAGGTAAACTTGCTGCAATAGAAGGAATCTCTGAAGATGATATTAGTGCAGTACGAGCTCTAATTGATGACTCTGTTGAGTTTGTTGATGATGAAGCTGAAACATCAGTAGAACAAGATGTAGAAACAGAAGAATCAGAAAGTCAAGAAGAAAACGCAGAAGAAGATGCTTCTGAAGAACAATTGGATACAGAAGAGTATGAGTGTCCCGAGTGTGGTGGCGCTATTACCATTGATATGACAACCTGTCCTAATTGTGGTATTGGACTTAGTTTTGAATTTGAGGAAGACGAATAGGGAGAAATATGTCGGAAGAACAAGTAAAAAAAGCAGATGATGTAGAAAAAAAACAAACAGCTATCCTTCATAAGCGAAAAGCAGAAGTTAGTGAAGAAAAGGCTGCACCTAAATCAGAGCCTACAGATAAGAAAAAGGTTGTTGTTGTTAAGAAAAAACCACAGCCAACTCAAGGTGCAACTGCGCCCCAATCTGCGGTTAAAAAAGTTCATCCTGTGGCTAAACCCAGACAGGATTCTCAAAATCAAGGAGATAGGCCAAAGCCTGCTCCAAGACCAGTTACGTCTTTTGAACTAAATCCACAGCGCCCTAATAGTAAGGTTGGAAATTTAGCAGATAGAGGTCGTCCGCAAAGAGGTGGACAAGGCCGTCGTGATGGTGGCTTTACTGGTGCGCAAGCTCGAGAAGGTTACCAACGAAATAACAACTATCAAGGTGGTGGACAAGGTCGCCCTGATGGATACCAAGGTGGCGGACAAGGTCGCCCAGGCGGATATCAAGGTGGCGGACAAGGTCGTCCAGGTGGATACCAAGGTGGCGGACAAGGTCGCCCAGGTGGATACCAAGGTGGCGG
>CAYJNB010000139.1:1999-5673 GCA_964371205.1 uncultured Treponemataceae bacterium | reverse complement strand
TCATAACACAGCCGAGCGCTACAAGCGGACCGGTTGCAAAAGAGAATTGTTCTGCTCCAAGCATTGCTGCAATAGCAAGGTCTCTTCCGCTCATCATTTTGCTGTCGGCTTCAAGGCGTACACGACTACGTAAACCGTTCATAATAAGGGTTTGGTGTGTTTCTGCAACCCCAAGTTCCCACGGTAAACCTGCATTACAAATTGAGGTTCGCGGTGCAGAACCGGTTCCTCCGTCATATCCGCTAAGTGTAATGTGCTGAGCTCCGGCCTTTGCAACACCTGCTGCAATGGTTCCAACGCCTACTTCGCTTACTAATTTTACCGAAATATCTGCACTTCTGTTCGCACTCTTCAAATCGTAGATGAGTTGTGCAAGGTCTTCAATTGAATAAATATCGTGGTGCGGTGGCGGGCTAATGAGTCCAACCCCGGTGGTAGAGTGTCGAGTTTTTGCAACCCATGGATACACCTTGCTACCCGGAAGGTGTCCACCCTCGCCCGGTTTTGCCCCTTGAGCAATCTTAATTTGAATTTCTTTTGCACTCACTAAGTACTTACTGGTAACCCCAAAGCGTGCAGAGGCTACTTGTTTTACCGCACTGTTTCGGTTAAGGCCATCCTTACCTATTGCATAGCGCTCTTCGTCTTCGCCACCTTCTCCGGTGTTACTGCGTGCACCAAGGTTGTTCATGGCAATAGCAATCGCTTCGTGTGCTTCCTTACTGAGTGAACCGTAGCTCATTGGTCCTGAGCTAAATCGTTTTACAATTTCTCTTTCGTCTTCTACTTCGCTTATGTCGATTCCGCCATTTTCGCAGTACTTAAATGTAAGCAAACTGCGCAAGTGGCTCATGTGTTCATCGTTCACAATTGCTGCATATTGTTTGTATAGCTCGTAATCGCCGCTTCTAACCGCTTGTTGTAAAAGGCTGATTGTTTGCGGATTATACAAGTGTTCTTCAGCACCGCCACGCATCTTGTGTGAACCGCCGCTGTACAGAGCGCTTACAGAGTCAAGCTCAAGTGGATCAAAGGCAGTTCTGTGGTGGGCAATAACATCGTTTTCTATATCGTTGAGCGAAATACCGCCAACTCGGCTTGGAGTTCCGGTAAAGTATTTTTCTATTACCTCATCTCCTATACCAATTGCTTCGAATATTTGGCTTCCCTGATAACTTTGGATTGTCGAGATTCCCATTTTTGATGCAATCTTAACAATACCGTCAAGAATAGCTTTATTATAGTCACTTACTGCTACATAAAAATCTTTGTTCAATAAGCCGTCTTCAATAAGTTGTGCAATGGTTTGGTGTGCAAGATAAGGATTAACCGCACAAGCGCCGTACCCAAGCAGAGTTGCAAAGTCGTGTACATCGTGTGGCTCACCACTTTCTAAAATGAGTCCCATTGCAGTTGTTTTTTTTGTACGCACTAAATATTTAGAAACGGCTGAAACAGCGAGCAAGCTCGGAATAGCATAGTTTACTTCGCTCACCCCTCTATCTGACAAGATAATAATAGTTGCTCCATCGCGGTAAGCACGATCAACTGCTATAAATAACTGCTCAAGTGCTTTTTCTAAACCAAGGTTTTTAAAGTACACGATAGGAACGGTAGCAACCTTAAAGCCCTTTTGCTTCATTGTCTTAATTTTTAAAAGGTCTGTTTCAGATAGAATAGGATTGTTTACCTTAAGTACGCGACAGTTTTCTGCCTTTTCTTCTACCAAATTACCGCGAGCACCAATATATACACTGGTTGCAGTTACCACTTTTTCGCGAATCGCATCAATTGGCGGATTGGTAACTTGCGCAAACCGTTGCTTAAAGTAATTGAACAATGGCGGATGTTTTTTACTCAGTGGAGCTAGCGGAGAGTCGTCTCCCATAGCACCGGTTGCTTCTGAGCCGTTTTTTGCCATAGTAAGAATTGTTCCGGTTACACCCTCGTAGCGATACCCAAAAGCTTTTTGCAAGCGAAGCAATTCATTCTTTGTATAAGTCTCTACCTTTTGGTTTGGAATTTTGAGAGATTTAAGCTCTAAGAGGTTTTTATCTAGCCATTCACCATAAGGTTGGCGAGAAGCATACGATTCTTTAAGTTCATCGTCTGCAATTACTTCCCCTCGTTTTAAATCTACTAAAAGCATCTTACCAGGGCGCAGTCTATCTTTTTTGAGCACAGTACTCTCGTCAATATCTAAAATACCGACCTCACTGGCTAAAATCATTTTATTGTCTTTTGTTATGTAATAGCGACTCGGACGTAAACCGTTTCTGTCGAGAACCGCACCCATAATATCGCCATCGCTAAAAAGAATAGAAGCCGGACCATCCCATGGCTCAAGCATAGTTGCATAGTACTGATAAAAGTCTCTTTTATTGCGACTCATGTTTTCGTCATTAGCCCACGGTTCAGGAATAGTTGCCATTACCGCCTTTGGAAGATCTAATCCATTCATCATCATAAACTCGAGAGCATTATCGAGCATTGCACTGTCACTACCGTTGCGGTCAACAATAGGCAATACCTTACTCATGTCTTTTTCGAGATATTTACTGGTAATGGTTTCTTCGCGCGCCAACATAAGATCTGCATTCCCATTAATCGTGTTAATCTCTCCATTGTGCAAAATAATGCGATTAGGATGAGCACGCCTCCAAGAAGGAGTTGTATTTGTAGAGAATCGGCTGTGGACCATACCGATAGCAGATTTATATTCTGTGTCTTGTAAATCAAGATAAAAAGAGCCGAGTTGTGCTACAAGGAACATACCCTTATATACGATTGTGCGACTCGAAAAACTACATACGTAGGTATCGCTTCCCTTACTTTGCTCAAAAATACGGCGAATTATATACAACTTGCGGTCAAAATCAATACCGCTCTTGCAGTCTGCAGGACGCTCTACAAAGGCTTGCCAAATTGATGGCATACAGTCACGAGCTGTTTTACCCAAAACATCTGCAGCAACCGGTACTTCTCTCCATCCTATAAATGCAATGCCTTCTTTTTGACAAATTATCTCTAGGGTCTTCATTTCTTGTTTGCGTACAGTTTCTTCTTGGGTAAAGAAAAACATACCAATACCGTATTCGCGTTCAGCACCAATAGAAATCCCAATCTTTTTTGCCTCTTTTGCAAAAAAATCGTGGCTAATTTGCACTAAAATACCAACACCGTCTCCGGTCTCTCCGGTTGCATCCTTACCCGCGCGATGCTCCAAGTTTTCTACAATGTGCAACGCATCGAGTACCGTTTGGTGCGTTTGCTTACCCTTAATATCTACAACTGCACCGATACCACAGTTATCATGCTCAAAGCGAGCATCATACAAGCCTATAGGGTCTTTAGTCTCCGTAAAATTACCCATTATATACTCCTAAAAGTTTGCTCAAGCAGGTTGCCCTTGCAAAAAATATTTTTAAACAAAAAAAACGTCCTCAAACAATCGTAGTGTTTAAAATAAACACACGACACAGAAAATCCGTGTCATACAACTATTTGAGGACGTCTTTGTCCTAGTTAGTTTTTACATTATGTTAAAAAAATGCGAAAAAGTCAAGTAGCTGTAAAGAATCACAGCCGAGAGTTGTACTCAAAATATGTACAAGTTTCTTAGAATACTATATAATAATCGTTATAATGAATCTTATAGCTACACTTAAAACAAC
>CAYJNB010000139.1:281-1899 GCA_964371205.1 uncultured Treponemataceae bacterium | reverse complement strand
TAGAATACTATATAATAATCGTTATAATGAATCTTATAGCTACACTTAAAACAACCATAGAAAAACGATTACGTGTTCTCTTTGCAACAGCCTTTGCTTTTATATTCTTTGGAATGCTATTATTGATTGGGCAAAATATTCTTATATCTTTTTTTATGGATAGAAATGCTCTCTCATTAATTTCGGATAACTATACTATGTCATTTAAAATGGCGTATGCACCTCTTCTACATTTTACAAAAACAGAAGAAATAATATCAAAAATAAATCTCTCTGAGCAACAGCAAGAGCATCTTTTTCAGTTGTTTGGTGATTCAACATATATAAAAAATGTTCAACTTATAGAAGCAAATGAACTGAATATTACTATTGACGAGAGAGAAATCTATTGGAAGGAATTAGCGCTTGTTGAAGATAAGCCCTATCTTGTAACATATTATAACCCACACGATTTTACACAAAATCGTTACTTGCAAATAAAAGTTCCATTAAAAGAGCTTGCCTTACGTGAATCGCCAATAATCGGCTATGCTGTTATAAAAGATTCAGATAAAAATGCCGTTGTTACTGTTTTGAATGAATTACAATGGAAAACGTATAATATAGCCGAAGCAGAGGCAGTTTTGAATAATGCAAAATCACAGGACACTAGTAGCGCAGACTATGCAAGAAACCAAAATATAGCTGGTAGAGAATTTGGAATACTCAAAACTAGCTTTGAACTTGATGGACAATTCTATTATATCGACTATTATTTTGATACACAAACAGTTTCTCGAAATATTCAAATTATATTACTTACACTCATTATACTTTTTAGTTTTTTTGGACTAGGGCTATTCTTACTTATATTATTTTTACGCCCTGAAAGAATTAAACTATCTGCTGCAGAGCGTATTAAACAACTCATAACACTAGGCGAAAGCGAAAAGCTCGAATTTAAATCAAGCTTACGTTGGGATTACAATAATGGTGTAGTAAATAAAGACTTAGAGCGAGTTATTATAAAATCTATTGCAGCTTTTTCTAATGCCAGTGGCGGACAATTGCTTATTGGGGTGCGAGATGATGGTGCTATATTAGGTTTAGAAAAAGACTACGCTACTTTAAAAACACCAAATGCAGATTATTTTGAACTACACGTACGAAACCTTATTGCAAAAGAGTTTGGCCAAGATTTTTGTGCGCGCCAAATAACCTGTACCTTCTATTCAATTACCGAAAATAATGAGGAAGAAAAGCAAGTAGTCGCAATTAATATAAAAAAAGGAGATGACCCTGTATACGTACAAACCGAAAACAAAGGAGAATCCTTTTTTGTACGATCCGGTAATTCTTCAAGAAAAATCGAAAATCTTAGCGAACTATTACGTTACAGTAAAAAACGATTTTAACACCTTTTAATATACATTGATTGTAGCTTGTAAATCAGATATACCTTGCAGTAAAGTCGTCGATAGGGAGAGGTTTGTCAAAAAAGTAGCCTTGGCCCTTTTCACAGTTAAAGTCTTTTAGAATATCATATTGCTCTTTGTACTAAATACATTCTGCAACACAGACAACGCCTTCAAGCTCGCTACAAAGTAAAAGATCTATCTTTGTAAGTGTTAAGGATTTT
>CAYJNB010000139.1:0-271 GCA_964371205.1 uncultured Treponemataceae bacterium | reverse complement strand
CAACAGAGACAACTCCTTCAAATTCATCGCAGAGATTTAATGCAACTTTTGTTAAAATATAAGATTTTTTATCAGTATGTAAAGCCTTTGTAAGACCCATATCAATTTTAATCTCGTCAAAATTCGATAATTTGAGTGCCGACAAGTTTGAATATCCACTACCAAAATCATCTAAAGAAACACTAAAGCCGGCATCAGAAAAATTTGTTATAATTTTTGAAAGTATATTATCGTCAGAACCACTAATTGTTTCTGTAATTTCAATGATAAT
>CAYJNB010000138.1:0-5694 GCA_964371205.1 uncultured Treponemataceae bacterium | reverse complement strand
ATAACCCAAATGCAGTTTATTTTGGTTACCATGGTCGCATTGCTCACCAAAAAGGTCTCGACATTCTTGGTTGGGCAGCACAAGAAGTACTATCAAAAAATAAGAACGCACGTTTTATTATAATTGGACATGGGTCTCCTGAACTAGAACAAATCCATATTCATAATGCACAAAATTTTCCTGGTCGATACGTTTACTTTAAAGGATATGAGAGGGACTTTGTAAGAGCATGTGTAGCGTCATGTGACTTTTTGGTATTACCGAGTCTTTTTGAACCTTGTGGATTAGAAGATTTTATTGCACAAATGTTTGGAACAGTGCCGGTTGCACATGCCGTCGGTGGTTTACAAAAAATTATACACGAAAAAACTGGCATTTTGTATTCAGAAAATACACCGCAAAATCTTGCTGAATTACTTCTCTCACTATATGAGCGTAAGCATGCAAACCCTCGCAGTTTTGACGCAATGATTCAGTATGCAAGTGAAAATGTAAAAAAGCACTACACGTGGGAAGCTATTGTAGAAGAACAGTATCTAAAACTTTATTTTTCTTAGCATTAGAGTACGATTACAATACAATCAAAAAAATGTACTCAAGAGGAATAATAATAGCAAGGAAGGCTGTTGTCATAACCCAAACTGTATTTGTTATATCTCTGTCTGTTTTGAATAAGTCGGGTAACATTAATGCATTAAAGCTACTGGGAACCAAATTTAATATTAAGACAATTTTTATTAAAAGGGCATTTTCAAAATTCTGGTACCCTAATAAATACGCAATTGTGATAGCTACTATAGGCGAAATAATGTACTTCAAACCTACGTGTAAAAATCCTTCTTTCATGTTGTGTTGAATTTTCTCTAGCCTCATTTTATAAGATGCAGAAAAGATAAGCATAAATGACACGAGGGGAATCATATATTCATTATAGATTCCTAGAAAGCTAGGACGCTCAATTGGCGAAATGTTAAGTAATAAACCCAGTATAATGGCGGATAAATAAATTATTATTGTCTTATCTGTGATTATGGATTTTAGAGCAGATTTTATATCGAAAGTTCCATGTAATATTGTTTTAATAATTGAATAAGAAACGATGAAAATATAAAAAGGTTCAAACATATAATACATTAATGCAATCGAATAAGCGCGCTCCCCAAAAAAAGTAAATACAATAAGTGAACCAATAATTCCAACATTTGATGACGTTCCGACAGAAAACATTGCAGCTCTTTGTTCCTTTGTATGATTAAGTAATTTTGAGATTATTGTTGCAAGAAATCCCAAGAATAACATCATTCCAGTACATAACAATGGTAAAGTGATTAATGTAACATTAGTAAAATCAACTATCCAAAATGAGCTTACTAATACAATAGGGTTAAACACTAAAAAAGCAATTGTTCTAATTGAATTCATTATACTATGAAGAGGAACTTCTTGAGAAAGCTTTGATTGAAATCTTTTTACGAATTGGCCAGCTAATATTCCTAAAAATATAATAGCAAAGATAAAGATGAGTTTACTCATTATGGTATACTATAGAGCTATACATATAATGTCAATATCGACTATAAAGGTAGATGGGTAGATATTTTTTGTATTTATGACTTCTTAAAAGTGAGAAAATTTAAGAGAGTTGGAATCATAAAAAGTGTAAAAAATGTTGAAAAGGCGAGTCCGCCACTAACGGCAATTCCCAGTGGTTGAATTATATTTGCGCCATCTCCGATTGCAAAGGCAATGGGGAGCATGCCAAGTATGGTAGTAAAGGTAGTAATAAGAATAGGGCGAAAGCGCAAGCGACAAGCTTCGAGAATTGCCTCTGTTTTGTTGTTGTAATTTTTTCGCTCTTTAAGGTAAAAGTCAATTAATATTATGGCGTTATTCACGACAATTCCTGCAAGTAAGATTACCCCCAGCATAGAATTGAGTGAGACCGTCGATTTAAACACAAAGAGGCTAACAATAACACCGATAAATCCAAAGGGAATGGTAACTAAAATTAAGAGCGGTATACGGAGCGAATTAAACTGAATACCTAGAACAATATAAATAAGTAAGATGCTCAATACTAAGGCTGAAACAAGCGATCCAATGGACTCGTTTATAACTTCTTGGGTATCTTCGAAAATTATGCGATAACCTTGAGGTACGTTAATTTGTTCGGCTACTAAGCGCTTAATTTCTGCCTCATACTCGGCTTGCTTCCATGCGGGTTCGCCCAACTTCATGCTTACAAAGATATTGTAAGACTCTTTGCCATCGACCGTGTATAGCTCATTTATTCCCTGAGTTTCTTCAAAATCAAAGAAGTGTTTTACCGGTACTGTTTTGCCTTCGAAGGGGAGCATATATCCTTCCACATCCTTGATAGAATCAACTTCTTCGCCATATTCAAGGTAGATGTCCATCTCGCTTTCTTCGACGGTCATTTGCACAACGAGAGCGCCATTGATGAGCGATTGTAAGATTGAAACAATACGGGTTACGCTGTATTCGCTGATTGCTCCAAAGGCTTGCGTGCGTGGATAGAGCGCTATTTCGTTTGTAAGGCGTGTACTTGGCGTTACACGAACTCTGCCGTATAGTTTTGAGTTATTAATAATATCGGTAATTTGGTCTTCTATGGCAAAAATCTGCATTCTGTCGGGGCCTTCAACACGCACATGCAAGCCGTAAGTTGTTGGTATGGGCATAGCCGCAGGATCCCATGAGCTGAACGTGTAATCCCACGGGTCTTCGCTGGGGAATTTTTCGGTAAGTGTGTTAATCATGTTGGGGAGTGATTTAGAACTATCGAGTGTAACAATTATGCTTGCGTAGCCCCAACGAGTTATATTTATAAATATTTTTTTTACCACACCAGGGTAATTATCTCTCAAATCTTGCTCAAGGGGTGCGAGAGCATCAGAAAATTCTTGTTGGTCTTCAATTTCGCTATGGGAAACGGAAGCGAGAAGCATGTTGCTTTGCGGAGGCGCAATTATTTCTTTTGTTATGCGCGGAAAAAGCACTAAAAAGCAAAAAATCAGTATGGCAAAAGAAGCCGCAATAAATAGAAATCCGTTTCTTTTTTTTGACAAGAGGTGAACAAGCGTTTTTCGATACATAGAGAATAAATTCTGAACTAGTTTGTCAGAAAACTCTTTGAGTCTTTTTCTTTTATTACCGATTTTGTTTATGGCGTTTTTCTTTGTTTTTTTACTTGATTTTTGCTCTCTAAATACATAAAAGGCTACAAGCGGAACTACAAATATTGCAACAATGAGCGAGCAAGATAGGGTAAAAACAACTGTCTTTGCAAGGTCGCCGAGTATACTTGCGGTAAGTGGAGAAGTGAACGAAAGCGGAATAAAAACGCAGACACTTGTTATAGTGGAGCCAATAATTGACGGCACAACCTCTTTTACCGACTTGCCGATGAGTTTAGTATATTTTTTGCCTTTGAGCGGTTTTATCTTGTCAGGCGAATCTTTTTGAGCTCTTTTTGCCTCTTCACGTTCCATTTCGATATGGCGGTATATGTTTTCCATAACTACGATGGAGGCGTCAACAATCATACCAACAGCTAGAGCAAGTCCGCTCAAAGAAATTAGGTTTATAGAAACATCAAAAATTGCCATAAGGGCAAAGTTTAAGATTACAGAGAGCGGAAGCGATGTTGCAACAATAATGCTGTTTTTTGCCTCGCCTATGAGCAGTACAATACAAAACACTGCCAAAAAAGCGCCGAGAATTGCCGACTGAATAACGTTATTTACAGAACGGGTAATAAAGGTTGCCGGGTCAAGAACTGTAACAGAACTTACGTGGTCGGGCAGCTCTTCAAGTACTTTTTCTAGTGCCTTGTGTGCATCTGCAGAAAGCCTGTTCACGTTTCCTTCGGGTTTTGGGGTAATGTAAATAATAACCGCTCTGTTACCGTCAACGCGGTAGGCATTGCGCGGAAAGCTGTAGTCAACAACTACGTCCGCAATATCTTTTAGGTAAATGGTTTTGCCGGTTGAATACGAAATAATAATGTTTTGAAGGTCAAAAAGGGTATCGATATTTTTGCGGACGCGTAAGGTATACTCGCCGGCATCGGTTCGAATACTACCTATCGATATGTTTTTGTATTCGCGTTTTATGGCACTTATTACCTCATCAATTTCAAGTCCGTAAGAAAAAACAGCTTGTTCGTCTAAGGTAAGGGTAGCTCGTAATTCTTCGATATTGAGAATGCTCACTTCTTCAGCATCTTCAAGTCCGCTCATAAGGTCTTCTACAACAGGCTTTGCCAACTCGTACAGTTCGCGCTCGTCAACTTCGGACGAAAAAAGCGCAATGTCTAATTCACTAACGGTTTGCGTCCAATAGCGAACCGTAAAGTTATCGCTTTCGGAAGGAAGGCGAGTTTTAATATTGTCGAAGGCGCTTTGTACCTCGGTTTTCATTAATTCAGCATTAAGCCCGTAATCAAAGTGAAGCATTATAAAGGTGCGTGTATTACGTGAAGTAATCTCGACTGTTTCAACCCCTTCAATTGAGTCAATGGCACTATCAAGCGTAGTTTTATAACTGTCTAAAAAGTCAACCGCTGTAAACGAGGGGTGCGGAATGTATACGCGAATTACCGGCTTTGCTATGTCGGGGTAGAGTTTTATGTAGAGCTGCGAAAGAGAGTAAAAGCCACTAAGTATGCCGAGAAAGGCTAAAAAGAGAATAATTCGGCGTTTTGTTAAAAGGTAGGTGTACATTAGTTGCTCTCAGATTCTGTGCGTATTGGTGTAACTTCTGTGCCCGGTGTTAAAAAGCGTGTGTTGTTTACTGCAATCCACTGATTTGCCTGTAAGCCGGTAACAAGTGTTACATCTCCTTTCATATTTACGATAGACACCTCTGCCATCTGTGCCTTATTTTGCTCATCAATTACCCACACAAACTTTTTGCTGTAGCGCGAAATAATGGCAACCGAGGGAATAAAGGTGCCCCGAACCGGATTTATGGGAATCTCTATAGTTACAAAACGCCCTGCAAAAATTTGAGCAGACTCGTTAAACAGCACTTCAACTTCAAACAGTCCACTAGAAAAATCGGGTAAAACGCTAATTTTTGTAACACTCGCTTGAGCATCTGCAATTTCTTTGACAGTACACTCTAAGCCAACGTACACCGTTTGAATATCTTTATCGCTTACTGATAATTCAGCTTTTAGAGAAGTAATATCTGCAAGAGTCATGGTAAAAGTACCTGAACGAACCTCTTCGTTTGGGTTTATAGAAATTTTACTGATTACCCCAGAGGTTAGCGAGCGCACGGTTAGCGGAGTATAGTCGCCACTTGAACCCTGAATTGTGCGCACAATGCTGTAGAGAGGAGCATTTTCTTCGACAACATCTCCTTCAGAGACAAATATTTGACGAATGGTGCCTGCAAATGGCACCTCTAACTCGCTGGAAGTAATAGGTTCAACGCGTGCTCCATAATGAGCAATATCGTATTCAAGCGTCTCTGCCACCTGCACAACCCGTACCGAAGTACTTGTTGCCCCTTGACTCTGGCTTCTATAACCGCCGGTTTGAGAAAAAAGAGGTATACACAACAAAAAAAGTAAAACTTTAAACACAGGTAGATTATACACTATTTTGTCAAAAAAGTGGTACTTAATTAAAAGAAAAATCTGGTTTGCGTTTTTTATATGCACTC
>CAYJNB010000137.1:0-5754 GCA_964371205.1 uncultured Treponemataceae bacterium | reverse complement strand
GTATTTTATCAAAAACAAGAGGCTAACTCAAGTGGCATTTCTCTGGTCGAATGATTATGGATGTGCTTTTGAACGTGATGACTTACGATAAGATAGAGGAGTTATATGCATTCTTTTTTTAAAAAAATAGTTAAAATGACTTTCATCATAGAAATTTAGTAATTCACAAATTTCTTTTATAACCATATCCGTATTTCCCAAGTAAAAACAAGCTCTGTTTATTTTAAGACGTAAAACATACTCAACAGCACTACAGTCAAATTCTTTTCGAACTAGTTTTTCTAAATGAGTTTTGCTTAGATTCATTTTTGTGTACATAAATTCTAATGTAAGTTTTTCCAAACTTGTTGTTGCACACATGTCTATAAATCGGTCTCTAAATTTATTTCTACTTACTGTAGTTACTTGTTCAATTAGTTCTAATATGAATGATTCGCAAATATTCGTTGTTTTTAGAATGTTAAGAGCAGTTAAGTTATAACTTGAGCGCATTGCATATTCAAAGGTATAAGGGAATTGATGTGTATTAATTACTGCGAAGCCTTCAACAAATGTTGATTTAAACATATCTATTACACCACGTGAGTCAGCACAATCAAATACGTCTATTCCAATTTGCCGATACCCATTCTCTGAATAGAGCCTATGAGGTATTTTTGGTGGAATAATTACGACTTGCCCTTCTGTAACAGTTGTTTTTTTATCCTGTAACTCAATTGTTAAGTTACCCTTTTCAATTAGGATAATATGATAAAAAACATGACTATGTAAATCCATAAAAAATCCAGCAGGGCGTTGAATTATATGGAGAAGCCGAAATGGGTTTAAGAGTTGGATTTGATAATTCTCTTCATTCGTATTCATAATCAGTGTTATTAAAAAAAAAATATAGTCCGATTATACAATTTTTGTGTCTGATTGTAAATTGCTTGTGGTAGTTTTCTCTGGTACTATTGCTTTAACTAGTACTTATATTCTAGTGAAGGAGGAATATATGGCAGAAACATCTGATAATTATATGGATGAATTGCACCGAACTGACTACTTAAGTCGTTTTCAAGAAAACCAATGTAAAGCAAATTCTCTCATTACAACTGCAAATTGTGACGATGTAGAATCTCTTGATGGATATTGGCATTATTCGCCGGATCCGTATGATTGGGGATTAAGAGATCGTTGGTATTCACGACTTGATTGGAGCAACGATGTTCCAAACGATCATGATTTTCCACGCTGGCCACGAATGAAAATTCCATGCTGTTGGAATACCGAAAAACCTGAATTCTTTTGGTACGAAAATACTATGTGTTTTTATCGAGAATTTCATTTTAGTTCACGTAACAAAGATGAAAGAGTCTTTTTGCAATTTGGGGCCGTTCAATATGCAGCGTATGTATTCTTAAATGGAAAAAACATTGCGTATCATATTGGTGGATCGACTCCCTTTAATGTTGAATTGAAGGATGAACTTGTAGAAGGTAAAAATAAAATAGTTGTTTTTGTAGAAAGTAAGCGTAGACCAGATCGTGTTCCGATGGATAATACCGATTGGTTTAACTATGGGGGAATGTATAGAAGTGTATCACTTATTCGTGTTCCAACTTCATTTATTCAAAACCACTTTTTGAGACTAGAACCGGATTCTAACTATTCTAAAATATCATTTTCTATAACAGTGAACAATTATACAAAGCCAACACCTTGTGTGCTAGAAATTGAAGGGCTTGGAAAATACGAATATACAATCGATTCAGAAAACTCACATTTTCAGATTGATGCGACACCTAAGCTGTGGAGTGATGTAGATCCGTATCTGTATAATGTAAAGATTACGTATGGTGAACAAATCATTACTGATAAGGTTGGTTTTCGGGAAATAAAAGTTAAAGGAACTTCCATTTATCTTAATGGTAAGGAAATCTACTTAAAAGGTGCTTGTATGCACGAAGAAAGTGTAGCGAATGGCAAAGCTATTACAGAGGCAGAAATTAGAGAAAATTTTGCCTTAGTAAAAGAATTACATGGTAATTTTGCTCGCTTAGCTCACTATCCGCACACCGACCTCGCATCTCGTATTGCAGACGAATTGGGTATTTTGCTGTGGGAAGAAATACCTGTATATTGGGCAATCGATTTTAAGAACAAAGAGACTTTTGCTGATGCAGAAAACCAACTAAAAGAGCTTATCTATCGCGATAGAAACAGAGCTTCTGTAATTATTTGGTCAGTTGGTAACGAAAACGAGGATACCGATATTCGCCTAGATTTTATGAAGTCATTGGTAGATACATGTCATGCTCTGGACAGTACTCGACTTACTTCTGCAGCTTGCTTAGTTAGCTTTAAAGACGGAACAATTAGTGATCGCTTAGCTGATTACATTGATATAGTTGGACTCAATGAATACTTTGGTTGGTATTATTCAAACTTTGATGGTCTAAAAAAGCTCTTCGAAACAAGTCAATGTACAAAACCGGTAATTATTACTGAGTTTGGTGGCGGAGCTCGCGCTGGGCATCATGGGTCTGAACGCGAATTATTTACAGAGACTCAACAAGAGTGGATATATAAGAATCAAGTTGCATTATTCAAAACTACAGACTATGTAAAAGGTCTTACCCCTTGGATTTTGTATGATTTTAGAACCCCACACAGAATGAATCCTTATCAAGAAGGATACAACAGAAAAGGCTTATTGTCAGAAGACAAAAAGTATAGAAAAAAAGCTTTCTACATTATGAAAGACTTTTATAAAAATTGGCATAAATAATAAAACAAAAGGAGTTTTATAATGAAAAAATTACTTGTAGTATTAATGGTAGTTTTAATGGCTGTAACTGTTACTTCTTGCTCAAAGAGCAATGAAAATAAAACTGTAGCAGTAAGAATCGGTTCTGTCGTTTCAGAAGATCACCCATCTAATCAATCTTTACTTCATTTCGGTAAAGTAGTTACAGAAAAGACAGATGGAAAATTTGTATTTGAACTCTTTCCAAATAGTGTTCTAGGTTCAGAACGTGAACTTATTGAGCAAGTTCAGCAAGGTGTTCTTGAAGTAGTAAAAGGAGGGGGCCTTTTAGGAAGTTTTCATGAGCTTTACAATGTAATAACTTTTCCTTACCTTTTTGAAAGTGATGAACATTTTTACACTGCATTAGAGTCAGAAGATGTAATACAAAAACTTTTTCTTGACAGTGCGGAACAAGGTTTTATTTCTCTTACTTATTTAGATAAGGGTGCACGAAGTTTCTACACTATTGACAAACCAATTATTACACCGGATGACTTAAAAGGATTAAAGATTCGTGCAATGGACGAGCCTATTTCTATGCAAGTTGTAAACTTGCTTGGTGGTTCTGCTGTTCCTATGGCATATTCAGAAATTTACACTGCGTTACAACAAGGTGTTATTGATGGTGCTGAAAGTGATGAAACAGTTCTTAATATTGGTAAACATGGCGAAGTTGCAAAAGCTTTCTCATGGGATAGACACCAACGCATTCCCGACTATATTACTCTTTCAACAAAATTCTGGAATACATTAACAGAAGAAGAAAAAGTAATTTTTCAAGAAGCAGCAAATGAAGCTCGCGACTATCAAAAAGCGCTATGGAAAGATTCTATAAAGCAAGCTGAAGAAGAAGCTCGTGCTATGGGTGTAGAATTCTATCAAGCAGAAGAATCCTTGTTCAGAGAAAAGGCTAGTCCAATTATTGATGAACAAAAAGAAAAAAATCCTGAAATTAAAGAGTTTATTGAATTGATTCAAAGTAAGTCATAATTTGCTAGTATTTTAGGAGATAATAAATAATGTTGTTACGTTTACAAAAAACTATTGTAAATATTTCAGGTTTATTATCGACAATCCTGCTTGTGCCAATGGTTATTATAGCTGTGGTACAAGTTGGGTCTCGTTATTTGATGAATAATCCGGTTACATTTACAGAAGAGCTTTTACGCTTTTTATTAATTTGGGCTGCAATGCTTGGTGCAGTATACTGTTTTGGTACAAAGCGCCATTTGGCATTGGGTTTTCTGCAAGAAATGCTTTCTAATAAAAATAAAAAATATGTAGAAATCTTATCTATTTTTATCAATATGCTAATTTTAATTTTTACTGTTATTATTCTATTGGTAGGTGGAACTAGAATTGTTATGGGAACAACCAAACAGATGTCTGCAACTTTACCAATTGCTATGGCAGTTGTATATAGTATTCTCCCGCTTTCCGGTGTTTTAATTACTGGAATTATTGGAATTGATGTAATAGAAAGTATTAAAGTATTCATTAAGGGGGAAGATAAATGATCTCTGCAAGTTTAGCAGCAATAACCCTTTTTGGTTTTATGCTTATATTATTAGTGTTAGGAACGCCCATTTCTATTGCAATTGGGCTTTCCTCTTTGGTTGTATTTTTTCAAATGCTGCCATTTGATATGTCTGTTTTTACTGCTGCACAACGAATGATAGGCGGTATGAATAGTTTTTCTCTACTAGCGCTTCCCTTTTTTATTTTATCGGGTAACCTAATGAATAAGGGTGGTATCGCAATGCGACTTATTCGCCTTGCAAAACTAATTGGTGGTTGGCTTCCTGGTTATTTAGCTCATACAAATGTAATTGGAAATATGTTGTTTGGTGCAATGTCAGGCTCAGCTTCTGCAGCAACTGCAGCTATTGGTGGAGTAATGTATCCGATTCAAAAAGAAGAAGGATATGATCCAGCCTTTGTTACTGCAGTTAATGTTGCTTCCGCTCCTACCGGTATTTTAATTCCACCAAGTGGAGCTCTTATTGTGTACTCGCTAGTTGCAGAAGGTACTTCGGTAGCAGCTCTATTTTTTGCTGGCTATATTCCGGGAATTATGATGGGTCTTGCTGTTTCTGTAATTGCACTTATTTTTGCAGTCCAGAATAAGTATCCTACAAGTCCATTCCCAAAAGTATCAGAAGCGATTAAAATAGTTTTAGATGCAATTCCTAGCTTGCTTCTTATTTTAGTAGTTATAGGTGGTATTACTGTTGGTTTTTTCACTGCCACAGAGGGTGCTGCAGTAGCTGCACTGTATTCTCTTATTCTTGCATTAGCATACAAATCTCTTACTTGGAAAAATACGTATGAAATTTTCTTAGAATCTATGGCTACAACTGGTATGATTCTATTCCTTATTTCTGCCTCGACTCTTATGTCATACGTTATGTCTTATGCTAGAATTCCTGATGCAATCAGTCAAATGATTCTTTCAATTACAGATAACAAGTTTGTGTTATTATTCATTATTAATATATTCCTGTTGATTGTAGGAACTTTTATGGACTTAACTCCTGCTGTATTGATTTTTACGCCAATTTTCTTACCAATTGTTGAAGCGTTAGGTATGAGTGCTGTTCAGTTTGGTATTGTATTAATATTCAATCTTGCTATTGGACTTATGACGCCTCCTGTAGGAGCTGTATTATTCGTTGGGTGTAGTATTTCAAAAGTTTCGCTCGAAAGTGCTTCGAAACGACTTGTGCCGTACTTTGCGGCTCTCTTTGTAACATTGCTGTTGGTAACATACATTCCAGAATTATCACTTGCATTGCCAAGGTTAGTAGGGCTGCTCTAATGTTATATAATAAAATTGCTAGTTCGAAAGAAAAGGTAAATAATTGGATTCTCAAAAATTATTCTGAATCAGAAGTATTCGGTGTAAAAAAACCTAGTGTATTTTACGATAAAAATCCTTATGAAAGCATGTTGTTACCTGCAAC
>CAYJNB010000136.1:0-5760 GCA_964371205.1 uncultured Treponemataceae bacterium | reverse complement strand
TAATGAGCTATGCTAAGTTGGGCTATTTAACACTGTACAATATATCTGCATAAGTGGGGAGATCCCAACACTTTGTAGATACCAATGATTCAAGTGTGTCCACTGTTTCGCGGAGGTCTTGCATTGATGCAAAAACGGTGTTGCAAGCATAATCTGCTTCTTTTTCAATGCTTCCGTGTACTTCTGTGGCAACCACTTCTTCAAGTTTTGCAAGTTTTACTAGGGCTTCTTCGTTAAGCTCACAAATGTTAGCAAGATATTTTTCTTGTTGTGTGCATTTAACCGATGCCAAAGCTTCTTTTTTAAGTTTTAGAGCTCTTGCCAACTCTGATTCGTAGCGAGCAACTGATGGTACAACGTGTTTTTTAACCATGTCTATCATTGTAAGCGCTTCGATGTTAATAATTTTGCAGTATTCTTCGAGTAAGATTTCGCATCGTGATTCAACTTCTGCTTTAGAGAATACATTGTGCTTTTCGAATACCTTAATATTTTTAGCTACTTTGAATGTTGGAAGAGCTTCTGGAGTTGTCTTTAAGTTTAAGAGGCCTCTTTTTTCTGCTTCTACAACCCAACTATCGTCATAACCATTTCCGTTAAAGATAATGCGTTTGTGAGCTTTCATAGTATCGCGTACAAGGTTTGTTAAGTCAGTTTCAAAGTTTTTGCTACCTTCAAGTTTGTCAGCAAATTCTTGTAAGATTTCTGCAACAATAGTGTTTAATACAATGTTAGTTCCAGAAATTGATTGACTTGAACCAAGCATTCTAAACTCAAATTTGTTTCCGGTAAAAGCAAATGGAGATGTTCTGTTTCTGTCTGTTGTATCTTTTGGAAAGTGAGGAATAACAGAAGCTCCAAGTTTCATCAGAGACTTATCGGTTCCCTTATATGGTGTTTGAGTTTCGATTGCTTCGAGAATAGCAGTTAATTCGTCTCCTAAGAAGATAGAAACAATTGCAGGAGGTGCTTCGTTAGCTCCAAGACGGTGGTCGTTTCCGGCTGTTGCAACTGAAACACGCATTAAGTCTTGGTATTCGTCAACTGCCTTAATAATTGCAGCGAGAATTAAGATAAATTGAGCATTATCGTGTGGAGTTTCGCCTGGTTCGAGTAAGTTCATACCGGTGTCTGTAGACATAGACCAGTTATTGTGTTTACCACTACCGTTAATACCTGCAAATGGTTTTTCGTGAAGTAAGCACACCATATCGTGTTTTGCAGCAACTGACTTCATTGTTTCCATTGCAATTTGGTTATGGTCTGAAGCAACGTTAGTTGTTGAAAAGATAGGTGCCATTTCGTGTTGTGCTGGAGCTACTTCGTTGTGTTTTGTTTTAGAAAGAACACCCAGTTTCCATAATTCGGTATCTAAATCTTTCATAAAGGCAGAAACACGAGCTTTAATGCTTCCAAAGTAGTGATCTTCCATTTCTTGACCTTTTGGTGGTTTCGCACCAAAGAGGGTGCGACCGCAGTGGAGTAGGTCAGCTCTTTTTGCATATACGCTTTTGTCAATTAAAAAGTATTCTTGTTCAGGTCCTACAGTAGTTGTAATACGCGCAACATTGGTATGGCCAAACAATTTAACAATGCGTAATGCTTGTGTATTGATTGCTTCCATTGATTTTAGAAGCGGAGTTTTCTTATCTAATACTTCACCTGAGTATGAACAGAAAGCAGTCGGAATATAAAGGCTATCATCTTTTACAAATGCATAAGAAGATGGGTCCCAAGCAGTGTATCCGCGAGCTTCAAAAGTCGCTCTTAAACCACCTGAGGGAAAACTTGATGCATCAGGTTCGCCCTTAACAAGTTCTTTCCCTGAAAAGTCCATAATAATTCCATCGTTTCCGTCCGGAGAGATAAAACTATCGTGTTTTTCTGCAGTAATACCAGTCATAGGTTGGAACCAGTGAGTAAAGTGTGTTGCACCCTTTTCTACAGCCCATTCTTTCATTGCAGTTGCAACAACATTGGCAACATCCAAATTTAAGCTGCTTCCACCCTGAATTGTTTTGCGTAAAGACTTATACACATCTTTAGGTAAGCGAGCTCTCATAACTGCATCGTTAAACACATTGCATCCAAAAGTTTCTGGTAAGTTTTTCATACATTTCTCCTGATTGTATATATTTTTTTTATTTCATTTCAATTTACTACAGAATCACAACTTATGTGATTTTGTAGTTCAACATATCTATTGCGAGTTTGCGATTTAAGTTATTAAACCGCAAACTCAATAGTCGTCTTAATTTCTTGTTGACTACTTTAACAATGCCTGCATAGACGACGTATTAAACGGTATCCTGTAATGCATCGTAGCCTTCTTCTGAAGTACGCACTTTAATTACGTTTTCTACATCGTATACAAAGATTTTACCGTCTCCAACTGCACCGCTATACAATGCTTTTTTAGCTGCTTGTACTACGTCTGCTACCGGAACTTTGCAAACAACGATTTCTACTTTTACCTTTGGCAGAAGTTTTGTTTCAACTTGTACACCACGGTAGAAAGCACTGTCGCCTCTTTGCATTCCGCACCCCATTACTTGTGTTACTGTCATGCCGGTAACTCCGATAGAATCGAGCGCCATTTTAAGTTGCTCAAACTTGTTGCGTTTTGTAATAACCACAACCTTAGTCATCTTATCGCCTGCATGTTCAGGACTTGCTTTTTTAGCTTCTGAAGCAGGTTTTCCACCGGTTAAGTCCACAATCGGAACTGCTTGTTCAGCAGGAACTCCACCAATAGGAAGGCTGTCTTTGTGGAAATCTGTACCCATAACAGTTGGCATAAAGTCTGCATAACTGCTTACTAAGCCATGTTCTTCAACGTCAAGACCTGCAATTTCTTCTGCATCGCTTACTCTAAGTCCAATTGTCTTTTTTAGTACAATGAACACTACGCTCATGGTTATTCCAACCCAAGCTGCAACGGCAACTACACCAATTACTTGTACTCCAACAAATCCCCAGCCATAACCATATGCTAGACCACTTTCGAGTGAGAACACACCGGTAAGGATTGTACCGAGAGCTCCACAAATACCGTGAACACCTACAGCTCCAACAGGATCATCGATTTTTAATACTTTTTCTACAAACTCAATACCGAATACAACAGCAAAGGCACAAGCTACACCAATTAAGGCTGCACCGGTAGGTGATACAAGGTGACATCCGGCAGTAATACCAACGAGTCCTGCAAGTGCACCGTTCAGTGTCATAGAAACATCCGGTTTTTTATAACGAATCCAAGTTATTACCATTACACTTACTGCTGCTGCAGCTGCTGCAATGTTTGTTGTAACAAAAACATTTGAAGCTTGCACAATTGCACCGTCTGTCATCGATACTGTTGATGCACCGTTAAAGCCAAACCAAGCAAACCACAGAATAAATACACCGAGTGCACCAAGAGTCAAACTGTGACCCGGAATAGCACGTGGTTTTCCGTCTGCATCAAACTTACCGATACGAGGTCCTAGGATTTTTGCACCTACGAGTGCTGCAACACCACCAACCATGTGAACTGCAGTAGAACCGGCAAAGTCTGTGAACCCAATTTGTGAGAGCCAACCGCCGCCCCATATCCAGTGACCTGATACCGGATAAATGAGTGCACTCAAAATTGCACTATAAAAACAGTAGGTTAGGAACTTAGTTCTTTCGGCCATTGCTCCTGAAACAATTGTTGCTGCTGTTGCACAGAACACTGTTTGAAAAATCAAAAAAGCCGAAGTAGGGAAGCTACCTGAATAATCGCCACGAACAAAGAAGTCTAAGCCGCCAATAAAGGGGGCCGTTGCTCCATCGTTCGCACCGAACATAATACCAAAACCAATTACCCAAAATAAAATTGTTCCAACAGAAAAATCCATAAGATTTTTCATGATAATATTACCTGCATTCTTTGCACGTGTAAACCCTGTTTCCACCATTGCAAATCCTGCTTGCATAAAAAACACCAAGGCAGCTCCGATGAGCACCCACATTGTATCAACTGAACTAAACATAATTACTCCTTAAAGTTGAAGTTGTAACTCGTATTTATCCGCACAGAATCACATACATTGTGATTCTGTTACATTAAGAGTCATACGAAGACTCATGGACTCCACTAACCGCGCGTCCAGACGGCTCATTTTGATTTTTGAATGCTTCGTCCCATTCAAGTGCCTTTGCAGTACTACAGGCAACACTTGCCTCGTAGGGTACTGTTTTAGCAGCTGTTTGTGATGGAAACAATTCATCAAAAATACAGCGATAATAATATTGTTCCTTCGTCATAGGAGGATTTATTGGAAAGCGTTCGGCAGAGCGAGCAAATTGCTCATCGCTTACTTTTTCGTTGCACATTTCTCGTAAAGTGTCTATCCAGCTGTAACCGACACCGTCCGAAAACTGTTCTTTTTGGCGCCACACAATTTCTTCTGGTAACATGTCTGCAAATGCTTCACGTAAGAGTTGTTTTTCAATCTTTCCCTTACCGGTTGCACCGCTCATTTTGTCCTCAGGATTTTGTGTCATAGCAACATCAATAAATTCCTTGTCTAAGAAGGGAACACGTCCTTCAACACCCCATGCGGCAAGCGCCTTGTTTGCCCTTAGGCAATCGTACAAGTGCAGCTTGCTCAACTTGCGCACCGTTTCGTCATGTAGCTCTTTAGCGTTAGGAGCTTTATGGAAGTACAGGTATCCCCCAAAAAGTTCATCTGAACCTTCACCGGAAAGAACCATTTTAATTCCCATAGACTTAATAACGCGTGCCAGCAAATACATAGGGGTTGCGGCCCGTATTGTTGTAATATCATAGGTTTCAAGATGATAAATAACATCGCGTAATGCATCTAATCCTTCTTGAACCGTAAAAGTCACCTCGTGGTGAACAGTACCAATGTAATCAGCTACTTTTTGAGCAGCTTGTAAGTCTGGCGATCCGACAAGTCCCACAGCAAATGAGTGAAGACGTGGCCACCAAGCTGCTTGGCTGTCGTCAGACTCGATGCGGTTTTGTGCATATTTTTGCGTAACCGCGGCAATAACTGATGAATCGAGTCCTCCAGAAAGTAAAACACCATAAGGAACATCACACATTAGTTGGCGATGCACTGCTTCTTCTAAGGCCTTTCGAATAACCTCTGAGCTTGATTGAGCATCTTTTACACTGTCATAAGATTCCCAATCTCTCTTATACCAGTTTTTATATTCGCCTGTCTTACTGTTGTAAACCGTTGCAGGTGGAAATACACTTACTGTTTGGCATACACCTTCTAGAGCCTTCATTTCTGACGCTACATAAAAACGTCCTGCATTGTCCCATCCCTGATAGAGGGGAATAATACCCATATGGTCTCTACCGACGATGTACACATCTTTTTCTATATCATAAAGGGCAAACCCAAAAATACCGTTTAAGTCTTCTAAAAAATCTGCACCTTTAAACTTATAAAGTGCTAAAATAACTTCGCAGTCAGATTGAGTTAAAAACTCATATTTGTCTGCATATTCTTTTCTAATTTCACGGTGGTTGTAAATCTCACCATTAACTGCTAGGACTAGTTTTCCATCCTTGCTAAAAAGTGGTTGTTTTCCCGAAAGCGGGTCAACTATCGATAATCGCTCATGAGCGATTACAGTCTTTTCGTTTGCATATACACCAGACCAGTCCGGACCTCGATGCCTAATTTTTTTTGCCATTGAAAGAACTTGCTCACGCAAAGGTTCTAACCCATCTTTAATTTCAAAAGCTCCGAC
>CAYJNB010000135.1:761-5813 GCA_964371205.1 uncultured Treponemataceae bacterium | reverse complement strand
GCTTTAACAAAAGGTCTTAATGCTTCCCCTGGAGCTGCTTGCGGACAAATTGTGTATACTGCAGAAGAAGCTGAAGCTTGGGTTGCAAAGGGTAAAAAAGTAATGCTTGTTCGCAAAGAAACAAGCCCAGAAGATATTACCGGTATGGTTGTTGCAGAAGGTATCTTAACATCGACCGGTGGTATGACAAGCCATGCAGCCGTTGTTGCACGTGGTATGGGTACTCCTTGTGTTTGTGGCGCAAGCGAAGTGTTCTTTGAAGGTGATAAGGTTATTATTAATGAAACAGCATTTAGTAAGGGAGATTTTATTACCATTGATGGAACTACCGGTTGTGTGTATGAGGGAAAAATGCCACTCATTGAAGCAACTATTTCCGATAATCTTTTAACCTTCTTGTCGTGGTGTGACGAAGTGCGAAATGCAGCGGTACGTACCAACACCGGCGGCGATAAAATCCTCGGTTTTAATGTTCGTGCCAATGCCGACCAACCACAAGATGCAAAACAAGCATTTGAGTTTGGAGCAGAAGGTATAGGACTTTGTAGAACTGAACACATGTTCTTTGATAGAGAAAAACTTATTCACTTTAGAGCAATGATTGCGTCTGACACCGAAATAGAGCGAAGAAAGGCATTGGCTAATATTCTTCCCCTGCAAAAAGCAGACTTTATTGGTATTTTAGAAGCAATGAATGGAAGACCTGTTACTATTCGTCTTTTGGACCCACCTCTACATGAGTTTATTCCGCACACTAGAGCCGAAAAAGACGAGTTAGCCTCTCACATGAACATAGACCCCGATAAGCTCAATGCAAAGCTCGACGCCTTGCACGAGATGAATCCAATGCTTGGACATCGTGGTTGTCGTTTGGCTATTACATACCCCGAAATTTATGAAATGCAAGTTGAAGCAATTACTTTGGCTGCAGTGGATTGTCACAAAAGAGGAATCCCTGTAAAACCAGAAATTATGATCCCGATTGTTTCTACAGTAAAAGAACTAAGCATTCTTCGCGCTCAGTCGCAAGCAATCTTAGACAAGGTATTTGCGGATAACGGAGAAAAACTTAGCATAGAAATTGGTTCTATGATCGAAGTGCCTCGAGCTGCCCTCTTAGCCGACAAACTAACTGAGTATTCAGACTTCTTTAGTTTTGGTACAAACGACCTTACACAAATGACCTTTGGCTTTAGCCGCGACGATGCCGGTAAGTTCTTAGGAGAATACCTAGATAAAGATGTATTTGAGCAAGACGTGTTTAAATCTCTCGACCAAGAAGGGGTAGGACAGTTAATTGAACTTTCCAAGAAACTCTCTCGCTCAGTTAAGAGCGGCATTAAGCTTGGTATTTGTGGTGAGCACGGTGGAGATGCTGCAACAATAGACTTCTGTTACAGAGCAGGATTAAACTATGTTTCATGCTCACCATACCGTGTACCGGTAGCTCGCGTAGCCGCAGCTCAAGCAGTGTTACGGAACTCATAAGTAGGTGAGTACACCGGTGTATCCAATTAGATTTGGATGCACAAAAAAAAAGCCGAGCTGTTCAGTTTGAACACTCGGCTTTTTTTGTGTTAAAATAATTTTTTTATGTTAAAGCTAGCTTTTCATCTTTTTATATCGTTCGGCCATTTGGTCGAGTGTTACTACTTCTACAAGAGGGGCTTTTCCGACACTACCAAATTCAACTATTAAGGTGCCTATTACTTCTTTTACACCTTTTTCGATGCAATTAACTATTTGAGCTACATCATTATTTGGTATTTCTCCATACATTACAGTATCCATAATTGGTGGTAAAAATGCACGAGGATCAAAGGCTTGTTTATTAGACTCTAGTAGTTCAAATATCTTACCAATTGAATCGGACTTTTGGAGACTTGTCTCTTTTGCAAAGAGTTCTTTCATGTTTCGTGTAACTGCAAGGCGGATATCTGTGTCTACATTTATCTTTCCGATTCCACAGGGAATAACTGATTTTAATTCACTTAGTGCAATTCCATAAGCATTTTTAATGTCGCCACCGAGTGCATTTATTTCGTTTACAATATACTGAGGCACTGTTGATGAGCCATGACTAACTAATACGCCAAAGATGTTTTCGTGTAAAAGGCACTCTTTAATTGCAATGGCGATTTCTTTACGTAGTTGTACGTTATTACCTTTATTTGCACCATGCATAGTACCATAGCTAATTGCCAAACAGTCGCAACCTGTCTTCTTAAAGAATTCTATTGCATCCATTGGGTTTGTATAGGTGCTTGCTTCGCTAAAAACATGGTCTTCTACACCGGCAAGAACCCCAAGCTCTCCTTCAACCGTTACTCCTCTTTCATGCGCATATTTTACTACCTCGCGGGTTAGTTCAATGTTTTCTGCAAAGGGAAGGGAAGAGCCATCAATCATTACAGAAGTATAGCCGCCGTCAATTGCTGCTTTTACACTGTCAAAATCTTTGCCATGGTCAAGGTGGAGTACAACCGGAATAGATGCATCTTCTCCAAACGTTCGAACTGCATTGCCAATATTTTTTGCACCTTTTATTTTATCTTGAATGGTAGCATTTAAAAAGTCGGTTCTTCCTCCCATAAAGCCGTTAGCTAAATCTGCACCTTGCAAAATTGCTGGGCTTCGAAACATTTCGTGTACTTCAATAGCTGCCTTGGCTTGTGCTACTGCATTTACATTAAAAGCTCCCTGTGCATAATTATGTGTAACTGTTGCTTCTAAAACTGTTCGTAATGGAACTAAAGCCATGATATCTCCTTATAATTGTATCTACTGTTATTTAAAATCTACAAATTCAGTTAAGTCTTCACCTAGTAGCGGGCGACACCATTGTATAAAAGAATCTGTTACATCATTATGTTTTTCATTTACGTATTCATCCAAAATTGGTCTTTCATGTAACATAACGTCTTCTATTGGAATACAAATAGGGGTAACCTTGTATTCAGCGCTATTTTCGCGTTGAAGGCCTATCATAACGCCTGTTTTACCTTCTACTAAAGCTTGTATTGCAGCTTTTCCGCATAAAATTGCTTCTTCTCTGTCCACTGTTGACTGAAAGGGAATGGAACACCGACCAGCGAGTCCCATTTTTTCGTTTCGTGTTTTAATTCCAAGTTTTTGAATAACCAATTTTGTAAGATGTGCCGAAACATCCCCGTAGTAAGTTGCTCTTCCAACAGTCATAAGAGGTTCAACAATTGGCTCTCCCGCTTTGTTTTTTAGACCTTCGCTTACTACAACAACTACGCCACCGCCGAGTTTTTCGTGCCATTTTTTTACATCTGCAATAAACTCATCTTCGTCAAACGGATATTCTGGTAAATAAATAAGGTGTGGAGCATCATTTTCTTTTTTGCGAGCCAGAGCCGATGCTGCAGTAATCCATCCTGCATTTCTGCCGAGTGCTTCTATAATGCACACATGTATGGGCATTGATTTTACATCTACACCAATTTCTGCTGTTGTAGCTGCAATATAGCGCGCAGCACTACCAAAACCGGGGCAGTGGTCTGTTATAGCAATATCGTTATCAATTGTTTTTGGAATTCCAACTATTTTTATGCCTTTTTCGTTGCATACTTTGTAAAGCTTTCCACAACTGTCCATTGAGCCGTTTCCACCGTTAAACGCTATGTAACCAAAGTTATACTTTTCGAATATTTCAACCATTTTTGCATATTCTTTTTCTCTGAGCATATCTCGCGAAGTTCCCAATGCAGAAGCAGGTGTTTGTAATAAAAGTTCCGTATCTTGTTCTGATACATTGGTTAAGTCTATAAAGTCTTCGGTAAGTACGCCTCCAGAACCATACCGAGCCCCATAAATTTTTTCTATGTGTGGACTTGCTTTAGCTTCTAAAATGGCTCCATATAACGATGCATTTATTACGGGGGTTGGTCCCCCTCCATGAATGATTAATAAATTTTTCATTTGCCTTCCTTACTTTGTTACATCAATTATTATTTTACCACTTGTAGAGCCTTCTGCCATTTTGATTAATGACTCTTCTAAATTCTCTAATGGTTGTATACTATCAAGTAATACGTCGGTATTAAAGGTGTTTCCCGAAAGTAAATCTACCGATTTTTGCATAGCACTTTTGTTGAGTGCGAAAGAAGAAAGCAAAATAGCATCTTTTTTATATAAGTCAAAAGGATTTATTTGAATAGTTGCCGTTGAAGGACAAACTCCAAAATTCATCAATTGCCCGCCAAATGCAAGTCTTTCTACCGATTGCTCAACAGATTTTGCACTACCGGTACAGTCAATAATTACTTCGTATGAGTCGTATTCATTTGTATTTTTAGGGTTAATTGTGCAATCTGCTCCTAGTGATTTTGCTTTATCAAGCTTTGCCTCATTAAAATCTGCGACAGTAATACTCAGAGGTTTATGGCCAAGAACCAGCTGTAAAAACATGAGTCCAATTGCACCAACACCATTTATAAGTACACGTTTTGAGTGATTAATATGGAGTTTTTCCATTGCATAAATAATATTTGCTAAGGGTTCTGCAAAGCTGAGTCGAACTAAGTCCGCGTTGGGTGAAAGTTTGTATGTGCTTGTCTCCGGCGCTAATATGTATTCAGAGAATCCTCCCGGCCCCTTTAAACCGATAGTAGTCTTATGTTCGCAGTTATTACTTTGGTCAGTATAACAGGCCTTGCAGCTATTACAAGTAAAAAATGGATTTATTACTACAGTATCTCCTTGGTTAAAAGGGGAGTTAGCGCTACCCGTTTTTTCTATATGTCCAACAACTTCATGACCAATATGAAAAGGAAAAACTTTTCCAAATATGGTTTCTCCCATATAGCTATGAGCATCCGTTCCACAGATACCGCAAAATGCAGTCTTAATTAATACCCATCCTTCTGGCACTGATGGAGTTTCTACTTCGATGTTTTTTACATCTTTTGGGTTATGTAATAGTACTTGTCTCATTGTTCTTCCTTTTGTTTTTTTACACACGAGTGTATAATTAGTATACCTTCTGATTTTATTGCTGTCAACTTTTTTTCTGGTATTTTATAAGAA
>CAYJNB010000135.1:0-751 GCA_964371205.1 uncultured Treponemataceae bacterium | reverse complement strand
AGATTTGTATTTTTCAAGAGCAAACTTGGGAATCTATATATAACGAAACTCTTAAAAGTTTTCGTTATCAAAAAAGGTGGAATTCTCAAGAATTGCTCACAGATATTTACAATTTCTATTTACTTATAAAGATATTATTCAGATAAATACAAGTATAATATAATATTTTCTTGTATTTTATAAGAATATGTGCAAGAATAAGAAAATGAGCAGTATTAGTAAACCGGTAACAAGAAAAGATGTTGCCATTAAAGCTGGAGTAACAGAAACTATTGTTTCTTATGTAATAAATAATAATCGTAGTGTAGCTAAAGAAAAGAAAGAAAGGGTATTAAAAGCAATTGCTGAATTAAACTACACCCCAAATAGTATTGCTCGAGCATTAAAAGGTAAAAAAACAAACCATATCTTGTTTATTGTTGACGACCTAACAAACGACCATTTTGGTTCTCTTGTTGAGACAATGAGCTCTATCACCCATTCAAAGCCATACCTAATCTCGTTAGCAGCTTATAGCGAAGATGAAGCTTTTATTCAATCAGTTATTGGAAGGCAAGTTGATGGAATTGTAATAGGTTCGGTTAAAAACACCTCTCAAATAACCAAGCGTTTTTGTGATGCAAATATTCCGGTTGTTGTTTTAATGAACAGATATTTTGACGATATGGATGTTCGTGTTGGAAAAATTTTTACAGGGCATTATTTAATCTTTAAAGATATTGTTCAGAGATTTGTAAATAATGACAGAAAA
>CAYJNB010000134.1:0-5839 GCA_964371205.1 uncultured Treponemataceae bacterium | reverse complement strand
TAATATGGAACACAAATATGTACTTGCACTTGACCAGGGAACAACATCGTCGAGGGCAATAATATACGATAAAAAAGCAAATCCGCTCTGTTCAAAGAGTAAGGAATTTAAGCAATACTACCCAAAACCGGGCTGGGTTGAACACGATGCAGAAGAAATATTTGCAGGCCAACTCGAGGTTATGCAAACAGTTATTGCAAAAACTGCCGAAGACGAGGGTAAAACTACTGCAGAAATTACAGATCTTATTGCGGCAATCGGTATAACAAATCAAAGAGAAACCGTTGTTTTGTGGGAAAAAGATACCGGTAAGCCAGTGTATAAAGCAATTGTATGGCAATGTCGAAGAACTTCTGAACTATGTCAAGACTTAGTAAAGCGTGGTATGGCAGATACAATTCAAGAAAAAACAGGCTTAGTAATTGATGCGTATTTTTCTGGCACTAAAATTAAATGGATTTTAGATACTGTACCAGGTTTGCGTAAGAGAGCAGAAAAAGGCGAAATCCTAGCCGGAACAATCGACACTTGGCTTATTTGGAAACTCTCCGGAGGCAAGGCGCACGTAACCGATTACACTAATGCAAGCCGCACTATGCTTTTTAACATTTATCTTGCCGACTGGGACAAAGAATTACTCGGTCAATTTAATATTCCACGATGTATGCTGCCCGACGTAAAAGATTCGAGCGAAGTGTACGCAAACACCGACAAAGACGTATGCGGATTTTCTGTCCCGATTGCATCTGCCATTGGAGACCAACAAGCCGCTCTTTTTGGGCAAGGCTGCTTTAATTCGGGCGATGCAAAAAACACCTACGGCACCGGCTGCTTTATGCTCATGAATACCGGAGAAAAACCCGTTGTTTCTAAAAACAAACTGCTTACCACTATTGCGCTCGGCTACAAAGGCACAATCACGTATGCACTCGAAGGCAGCATTTTTATTGGAGGGGCAGTAATTCAATGGCTGCGCGACGAGCTAGAGCTCATTTCGAGCGCCCCAGAAATTGACGAGCTTGCAGAGTCAGTTCCCGACGCAAACGGTGCCTACCTTGTACCTGCCTTTGTAGGATTGGGAACTCCGCACTGGGACATGTACGCACGAGGAACTATTGTTGGCCTTACCCGCGGCGTAAAAAAAGCACATATTTGCCGAGCAGCCCTTGAAGGGATTGCTTATCAAGTAAGAGATGTACTCGATTGTATGGTGCAAGATTCAGGTGTACCGCTTACTGCGCTCAACGTAGATGGCGGAGCGAGCGTAAGTAACATAATGATGCAATTCCAAGCAGATATGCTAGCCACCACCGTGAGCCGACCAAAAAATGTAGAAACAACTGCGCTCGGAGCAGCGTTTTTAGCAGGGCTTGCCGTTGGTTTTTGGAAAGACAAGGCAGAAATCCTTCATATTAGAAAAACAGACAAAAATTTTAAACCACTTATGAGTCCACAAAAAAGAAAAGAACTCTACGATGGCTGGAAAAAAGCTGTTGAACGCTCACTCAACTGGGAGAACATATGACATACGACGTAGCAATAATCGGTGCCGGAATTAGTGGCGCATCAATTGCGCGAGAGCTTACAAAATACAAACTCTCGGTGTGCATAATCGAAAAAGAAAACGATGTTTCGTGCGGCACCTCAAAGGCAAACTCAGGCATAATTCATGCAGGGTACGACCCCGAGCCGGATACACTCATGGCACCGCTCAACATTCGTGGGTGCGAACTCTATCCTACCCTAGCCGAAGAGCTCCACTTTGATTTTAAACCAATTGGCTCACTCGTTGTTGGTTTTTCTGAAGAAGACGATGTAAAACTACAAACACTCCTTGAGCGGGGAAAAAAGAACGGCGTAAAAGAATTGCGCATAGTTCAGCAAGAAGAGCTGCGTAAAATGGAGCCAAATATTGCAGAAGAAGCATACTCTGCCCTACACGCACCCACTGCCGCAATAATTAGCCCCTACCAAACAACGTGGGCAATTGCAGAAAACGCGGTACAAAACGGTGCAGACATCTTTTTAGAGCACGAAGTGCATTCAATCGAAAAAGGCGAAAAAACCTTTAAAATTATAACCGGAAGCCGCACCTTTGAAACACGCTACTTGGTAAATGCAGCAGGGCTTTTTGCAGATAAAATAAGTGCCATGGTTGGGGCAAGAGATTTTGTTATTATGCCACGCCGCGGCGAATATTGCTTGCTCGATAACAACTGCAAAGACTTTGTAAACACTGTCTTGTTCCAAATACCACATGCATTTGGTAAGGGCGTATTAGTAACCCCAACTGTAGACGAAAACATTATTGTTGGCCCCTCAGCCGGAGACGACGAAGATAAAAACTTTGTAGGCACTTCGCGCAAGGGACAGGCAGCCATAATCGAAGTGGGCGAAAAATCAACGCCAAACATTCCACGGCGCCACATAATAAACTCCTTTGCCGGAAACAGAGCAATTGCCTACAACGCAGACGAAACACCAGTTGGCGACTTTATAATAGAAGAAGATGCAACAATTAAGGGATTTATTAACGTTGCAGGAATCTCTTCTCCGGGATTAACCGCCGCGCCCGCAATTGGCGAATACGTAACAGAGCTCTTGCAAAAAGCAGGACTTGAGCTAAAACCAAACGGCGACTTTATAAAAATCCGCAAAGGAATAGAGAATTTTCATAAAGCAGACCTCAACAGAAAAGAGCGACTCATAGAGAAAAACCCCTTGTACGGGCGCATTATTTGCCGTTGCGAAATGATTACCGAGGCAGAAATTGTTCTTGCAATTAACAGCCCCATCGGCGCGCGCGACTTAGACGGCGTAAAAAGACGAACACGAAGCGGAATGGGTCGCTGCCAAGGTGGTTTTTGCTCACCACGCGTAACCGAAATAATAAGCCGTGAGCGAAACATACCAATGATTAACGTTACCAAAAACGGCGGTAACTCATACATCTTGCACAGCAAGTCGCGCTAAACACAAGCTATTTACAAGCGTAAAAAGGTAAAGGGAAAAATTATGATTGAACTAACATACGATATAGTAGTAATTGGCGGAGGGCCTGCAGGACTTGCCGCTGCAGTCGAAGCGCGCAAAAAAGGAATAGAAAAAATCCTTATTCTTGAGCGCGACACCCGACTCGGCGGGATTCTCTTGCAGTGTATTCACAATGGATTTGGCTTACATTATTTTGGCGAAGAATTAACCGGTCCTGAATACGCAGGTCGCTTTATAGACGAGGTAAAAAAACTCAACATAGAATATAAGTGCGACACCATGGTACTCGACATTACAACCAGCGCGACTACACACGGCTCGAACTCAACCCCTGAGAACACACACACCGCCAACGCAAGCGAGAAAACAGTTACAGCGATTAACACCACCGACGGTATTATGGCAATTAGGGCAAAAGCAGTAATCCTTTCTATGGGTTGCCGCGAGCGCACACGGGGAGCACTGGTAATACCCGGCACACGCCCTGCAGGCATATTCACCGCAGGAAGCGCCCAAAGATTTGTTAACATAGACGGCTACTTGCCCGGCAAAAAGGTTGTTATCCTTGGATCCGGAGACATTGGGCTCATTATGGCGCGCAGAATGACACTCGAAGGAGCCGAAGTAAAACTCATTTGCGAACTCATGCCCTTTTCTGCAGGGCTAACCCGCAACATTGTGCAATGTGTCGAAAACTTTAACATACCGCTCAAGTTTAGCCACACCATAACCGCAATCCACGGAAAACACCGCGTAGAAGGCGTATCCGTTGCCCAAGTCGACAAGGACAGACGAATCATTCCTGAAACAGAAGAGTTTATCGAATGCGACACACTACTCCTCTCTGTTGGACTCATCCCCGAAAACGAAATCTCGGTCGCCTGTGGAGTTGCCATAGATTCTAGTACTTCGGGGCCAATCGTTAACGAAAAAATGCAAACTTCAATAGAAGGCGTCTTTGCCTGTGGCAACGCCGTACACGTACACGACCTTGTCGACTTTGTAACCGAAGAAAGCACTCGAGCAGGAGCAAACGCCGCACAATACGTTGCCGGCAAAAAAGCAACAGAGCCACAACACATACCAATCCGACCGGGAAACAGAGTGCGCTACACCGTTCCGCAGTGGATAGAATCCACCGAGGCAGATGCAGAAGAAACAACACAAATACTCTTTAGAACCACCGACGAATACCGCAACGTACACATTGTAGTACACAGTAACAACCAGCGTATATTCTCAACAAAAAAACGCATTGTGCGCCCGGGCGAAATGCAAGTAGTCAAACTAAAACCCGAGCAACTGGCAAAAGTAACAAATAGCATTACTGTAGCCGTCGAATTACCCGAGGAGGATATTGAATAATGGAAGCAATTACGTGTATTATATGTCCAATGGGCTGCCAGCTAGAATACAGCCTCGATACAACAGAAAAAACGCCAAAAGTAGTTAACGTAACAGGAAATGAATGCAATCGCGGACCGGAATATGTACAAAAAGAAATACTAAACCCAACCCGCACACTCACTACCACCGTAACTGTACATAAAGGAAACGTAAAACTCGTTCCGGTAAAAACAGATGGCGAAGTGCCAAAACACTTACTCACCCAATGCATGGAAGTAGTACGACGCACCGAATGTACCGCCCCGCTAAAACGAGGTCACATAATTTTAGCAGACATTTTAGGAACAGGAGTAAACGTCGTCTCATGCAGCGAGGTAGAAAAGGTATAATAAAAAAAACAAACTCAAAGTGTAACCTACTCAGTGTACTATTAATAGCCGTACTGTTTGCAGTATTTTTTGCAAGCTGTCAAACAGTACCGCCACAAAGCGCCCAACAACCCGAAGCAGAACAAGTTCAAGTCGACATACCAGAAGAACCCAAAGAACCGGAAGTTCAGCTCGAACTCTACACCGGCAATATTTACAGCCTCTTTATTCACCCACTCATTGCGTACGAACCAATGGTAGAACTTAGCCAAACACTCATAGAATACGCCGACGACTGGTTTGTAACATCAGACGAATTTAGAGCCGTGCTAAGAGAACTCCACAAAAACAACTTTATACTCATAAAAACGAGCGACGTATACCACTACGACGAACAGACAAAAACCGTGAGCCCAAAACCTCTCTACCTACCGGCAGGCAAAAAACCCGTACTCTTATCGGCAGACGACCTAAACTACTACCCAAACATGAAAAGAATCGGCACCGCTCACCGCCTTATTGTAGGCGAAGACGGCAAAATATACACCCAAACAACCCTACGCAATGGCAGCACCGACATAAGCCGAGACGCCGAGTTTGTAACCATAGTAGAAGACTTTATACAAGAACACCCAGACTTCTCTCATAACGGCGCAAAAGGAGTAATCGCACTAACCGGCTACAACGGCACCTACGGCTACCCCACCCACAAACTAAACGACGCAAACTACAAAAAAAACCTTGCAACCACACAACACATATCCAAAGTGCTCAAACAAAACGGCTGGGAACTCGCCTCGCACAGCTACGACCACCTCGACTTTACCAGCGAACCCCTCGCCGTTGCACAAAAAGACTTTGACCTTTGGGAACAAACCGTAGAGCCCATTACCGGCAAAACACAACTATTTATCTACCCATTCGGAGCCGAACCCTCACCGGCAAACCTACAAGAACTCATAGACCGCGGCTTTGTCTACCTCTACGGCGTTGGAATCGGCAAAAACACCACATTCAACACAACCCACGTTCTCTCGCGCCGCCGCCAACTCGACGGAGTCTACTTCGGCTCAGAAGACGCCCTCCAAAGCAAATTCTTCGACATACACAAAGTAACCGACAGATACAGA
>CAYJNB010000133.1:0-5915 GCA_964371205.1 uncultured Treponemataceae bacterium | reverse complement strand
ATGTTGCTCGCGAAGAAATTTTTATTACTACAAAACTGTGGAACGAAGATATTCGTCAAGGACGTGCAGAAGAGGCTTTTTACGAGAGTCTAGAAAAATTGCAAATTGATTACTTGGATTTATATTTAATTCACTGGCCTGCAAAGGGCTTTGAAAAAGCATGGACAGTAATGGAAAAACTGTATGCCGAAAAAAAGATACGCGCAATAGGTGTGTGTAATTTTAATGTACATCATTTTGAGGAGTTAGCAAAGATTGCTACCATTAAACCGATGGTAAATCAAATAGAAATGCATCCTTATTTAAGCAATACAGAAATGCTTGAGTATTGCCAAAGTCAAGAAATAGCCGTGCAGGCTTGGAGTCCCATTGGGCGCGCAGACACTGCGCTGCTTAGTGATACAGTTTTAACTGACTTGGCAAAAAAATACGACAAATCTTTGGTGCAAATCATTCTACGTTGGCATATTCAGCGCGGGGTTGTAGTGCTTCCAAAATCGGTGAACAAAGAAAGAATAGAATCTAATATAGACTTGTTTAATTTTGAGTTAACTGCTCAAGATATGGCCTCGATAACGGCACTAAACAAAAATAAACGAATTGGCCCTGATCCAGATACGTTTGATTTTTAAAAGAGAATAGGAGCTAGCTATGAATGATAACGTACTATTTGCGTTTATGTTAACGCTTTTTGCGGGGCTTTCAACAGGTATTGGTAGTCTTATTGGGTTGCTTTCTAAAAAGTTTAATCCAAAGCTTCTTACCATTGCGCTTGGTTTTTCTGCTGGTGTTATGATTTATGTTTCTATGGTAGAGATTTTTGTTAAGGCTCGTGACTCCCTTAGTCTTGTGTATGGCGATAAAATGGGTTATGCATGGACAGTTGTCGCGTTCTTTGTAGGCATGCTTGTAATTGGAATCATAGATAAGCTCATTCCTTCTTATGAGAATCCTCATGAATTTAATAAGCTAGAAAAAATTGAAAAAGCAAGCGAAAAAGAGAGGGCAAAACTTTTGCGCATGGGCGTTTTTTCTGCACTAGCTATTGGAATACATAACTTTCCGGAAGGATTAGCGACTTTTATGAGTGGCCTTTCTAACCCAACGCTTGGTGTCTCTATTGCTATAGCAATTGCAATACATAATATTCCAGAAGGTCTTGCCGTTTCTGCTCCCATTTTTTATGCAACAAAAAGCAGAAAGAAAGCCTTCGTGTATTCATTTTTGTCTGGATTAGCTGAACCTTTTGGTGCTTTAGTTGGCTATTTTTTACTTCGCCAATTTTTTACCGATGCGACATTTGGTTTTATTTTTGCCTCTGTAGCAGGAATTATGGTATACATATCTCTTGATGAATTACTTCCTACAGCAGAAGAATATGGAGAGCATCATTTAGCTATTGGTGGTCTAATTGCAGGTATGGTAGTAATGGCTGTAAGCCTCCTTTTATTTTTATAAACTAATATACTAGAACTTCTTTACATTTATATAACTTTTCATTATTATTAGGTTAGGGAAAGGGTTATATATTAGTATGGAAGCTATACAGGTAAAAACGGCAACTGTTGGAGATAGTATCTATCAGACTCTAAAAAGGCAAATAATGCTCTTGCATTATAAACCAGGTCAAAACCTAAATATTAATGAACTAGAAAAAAAACTACAGGTTAGTCGATCCCCTGTACGCGATGCTCTTATCCGTTTGAGTAACGATGGCCTTGTAGACATATTCCCTCAAAAAGGTACACGCGTATCTCTTATCGATATTAAGCGTGTTGAAGAAGAGCGCTTTATTAGAAAGAGTCTTGAAGAAAGCGCTGTAAGACTTTTTTTAGAAAACCATCGAAAAAGCGATATAGCTCTTCTAGAGTCAATCATAGAAAAACAACGTGAAGTACTATCTGACGAGAACATGATTGCATTTTTAGATGCAGATAACGATTTTCATGGCATGTTCTTTTCTGTTATTGGAAAAAGCCGTTGTTGGGAAATGATATTAAACCTAACAAGTAATCACCATCGAATGCGGGTTCTTACCTATTCTCATAAAGATATAGTAAATAGTATTATATTGCAACACGAGGATATCCTAAAAAAAATTAAAGAAAATAATATTGATGCTGTTTTAAAAGCAGAACACGAACATCTTTCTAAGATTCTTAATGAAACAAACATGCTTATAGAGGAGCATCCCGATTACTTTAAACACAATTTAGATTTGTAATTTATAGATAGAAATAAATAGGAGTAGAAAATGAATTTGACAACAGAAGGTTTACAGCAAACAGGTGAATGGGAAAAGCATGGGTATGAGATGCCTGCTTTTGACCGTGCAAAATGCACTAAAGAAACAAAAGAAAACCCTATGTGGATTCACTTTGGAGCAGGGAATATTTTTAGAGGATTTCCTGCAGCTTGTCAGCAAAAATTATTAGATCAAAACTTAAGCAACAAAGGTATTATTGTTGGAGAAGGCTTTGACTACGAGATAATCGAAAAAGTGTATGCTCCTCATGATAATTTGAGCTTACTTGTTCTTTTAAAGGCAAATGGACAAATAGATAAAAAAGTAGTTGCTTCAGTAGTAGAAGCTTTAAAATGCGACCCTTCTTTTGAAAGAGAATGGAACTTATTCAAAGAATATTTTAGAAATCCTTCTTTACAAATGGTTACTTTTACCATTACAGAAAAGGGCTACAGCCTAAAAGATGGATCAGGAGTGTTCTTTCCACCAGTGGTAGAAGATTTAGAAAAAGGCCCTCAACAACCAATTATGTTCCTTTCAAAGTTAACAGCTCTTTGTTACGAAAGATTCCTTGCAGGAGCACATCCTGTATCATTGGTAAGTATGGATAACTGTTCTCACAATGGAGAAAAATTACAGCTTGCTGTTCAAACAATAGCAGAGGCTTGGGAAAAAGCAGGCTTGGTAGAAAACGGTTTTTGCGACTACCTTTCTAATCCTCAAAAAGTTGCATTTCCATGGTCAATGATTGATAAGATTACTCCTCGTCCAGATGCAGGTGTAACAGAAATGCTTAACAAAGATGGATTCGAAGATACTCATACAATTGTAACTTCAAAAAACACTTTTATAGCACCGTTTGTAAATGCAGAAGAACTTGAATACTTAGTAATCGAAGATTCATTCCCTAATGGGCGACCTGCCTTAGAAAAGGCTGGAATCTTTTTTACAGACCGCGATACTGTTAACAATGTAGAAAAAATGAAGGTTTGTACTTGTCTTAATCCTTTACACACAGCTTTAGCAATTTTTGGTAGTTTGCTCGGCTATAATCTTATTTCTGATGAGATGAAAGATGCAGAACTCAAAAAAATGATAGAAAAAATTGGGTATGAAGAAGGAATGCCTGTTGTGGTTAATCCAGGAATCATTGATCCAAAACAATTCATTGCTCAAGTTTTAGAAGAAAGACTTCCAAACCCATTTATGCCAGACACTCCACAACGTATTGCTTGTGATACCTCTCAAAAATTAGCTATTAGATTTGGAGAAACTATTAAAGCTTACATGGAAAGCAAAGATTTAGACTTAAATGATTTAAAAATTATCCCTCTAGTTTTTGCCGGCTGGTGTCGTTATCTCATGGCGATTGATGATAATGGATCTCCATTTGATTTAAGCCCAGACCCTCTTCTAGCCCAAGTTACACCACATGTTGCTGGTATTTCACTTGGCGATAAGGGGCCTTTTTCTGAAAAATTAAAACCACTCTTAAGCGATAAGAGAATTTTTGGGGTAGACTTATATGCTATAGGTATGGGGCCTCTTGTAGAGCAGTATTTTGCTGAGTTAATTGCTGGACCTCAGGCTATAAGAAATACGCTAAAAAAATACGTAGGATAAGGTATGGCGAAAAAGGCATTTTTAGTGCTTGGCAATGGCCGAGTTTTTGAAGGAAAAAGTTTTGGAGCTACAGGAAGTGTAACAGGAGAAGCCGTTTTTACGACAGGTATGACCGGTTATCTTGAAACACTTACTGACCCGAGTTATCATGGTCAAATTGTAATGCAAACATTTCCTTTAATTGGAAACTACGGTGTTATTGAACAAGATTTTGAAAGTACAAAACTACATCCTCTTGCATATATAGTACGAGATATATGCGAAGAGCCATCTAACTTCCGTTGCGAAGGAAGATTGAGCGACTTGCTTATAAAGCATTCAATTGTAGGATTGTACGATGTAGATACTCGCGAAATAACAAAAATTATTCGTGAGTCTGGTGTAATGAATGCACGTATTTTGCAAGAATCAGAAGAGGCTATTCTTAAGAATGAAAAGCAATTTTCTGCCTTGATTGAAGAAATAAATGCATACACTGTAGAGTCTGCAGTAAAGTCAGTAACTTGTAACGAAACAAAAACAACAATGCCTAGCACTTACGGTATTGAGTCTGCTAAGGAAGCACGCGAGAAAGGTTTATTCTCTTCAACAAAACCTGCTGCATATACTTGTAAAAATGCAAAAAAAGTAGTTTTATGGGATTACGGAGCAAAAGGCCAAATTAGAAGAGAGCTTGCAAAGCGTAATTGTGAAGTAGTTATTGTACCCTCAGAAACAACAGCAGAGCAAATTATTGCTTTTAAGCCAGACGGCGTAATGCTTTCTAATGGTCCGGGAGATCCTATAGAAAATACCGGTGTTATAGAAGAGCTTGCCAAAATAGTAAAGAAGAAAATACCTTTGTTTGGTATTTGTCTTGGGCATCAACTTTTAGCGCTTGCACATGGAGCAAAAACAGAAAAGCTCAAGTATGGGCACCGTGGGGCAAATCAACCGGTAAAAGAAGTTTCTACTGGAAGAGTTTTTGTTTCGAGTCAAAATCATGGGTATACAGTAATTCCTGAGACACTTCCCAAAGGAGCTTCTCTTAGTTTTATTAATACAAATGACAATACATGCGAAGGTGTTCGCTATGCAGATGGTTCTTTTTCGGTACAGTTTCACCCAGAAGCGTCCGCGGGGCCTTTAGATACGGCGTTCTTGTTTGACGATTTTGCAAAATTAATGGACGAAAAATAAAGCTATAAGCTCTACCTATTGTGTAGAGCTTTTTTTTAGCAATTATAGCAATAAAATGTCTTTATTCTTTTAAGGCATTTTGTTATAATGCGACAGTTTAGATTTTATCGGTGATTTAGTCATCGTAAGTAATCAAGGAGATATTTGTGCCTTTAAACCCAGATTTAAAGAAAGTAATGGTAATTGGTTCTGGCCCTATTGTAATTGGGCAAGCAGCAGAATTTGACTATGCAGGTTCACAAGCTTGTAAGGTTCTTAAAGCAGAAGGATTAGAAGTTGTGTTAGTAAACTCAAATCCAGCTACTTTAATGACTGACCGCAATATGGCAGATCGAATTTATATAGAACCCTTGAACACCGAAACAATTAAACGCATTATAGAAAAAGAAAAACCAGACAGTTTGCTTTCTACTCTGGGAGGTCAAACGGGACTAACGCTTTCTATGCAACTTGCAAAGGAAGGTTTTTTAGAGAAGAATGGCGTAAAACTCCTCGGCGCAAACCCGGAAACAATTGATAAAGCAGAAGATCGTCAATTATTCAAAGATACTATGCTCGAAATTGGAGAGCCATGTATTCCTTCAAAGGTTGTAACAGATGTTGAAGCAGCAGTAGAATTTGCAGTAACTATTCAGTATCCAGTAATTGTTCGTCCTGCTTTTACATTAGGTGGAACTGGCGGTGGTATTGCGTACGATGAGGCACAATTACGAGAGATTGCACAAAACGGTATTAACCGTTCTCCAATTAACCAGATATTGGTAGAAAAATGTATTTCTGGCTGGAAAGAAGTTGAGTTCGAAGTTATTCGTGATGCAAGCGGTAATGTAATTACTGTTTGTTCAATGGAAAATTTTGACCCTGTTGG
>CAYJNB010000132.1:0-5930 GCA_964371205.1 uncultured Treponemataceae bacterium | reverse complement strand
AACCATAGTAATACCTGATAGTGTAACCATGATTGAAGAACAGGCATTTAGTGAATGTTCTAGCTTAGAAAGTATTGAAATTCCCGATAGTGTAACCTCTATTGGAGACGGAGTATTTTCTTATTGTCCTAGTTTAACGAGCATATCAATTCCTGATAACGTAACCTCGATTGGAGCTGAGGTATTTAGAGAGTGTTCTAGCTTAGAAAGTGTAGTCATTCCTGATAACGTAACCACAATAGGAGATAAGGCATTTTTTCTTTGTTCTAGTTTAACAAGCATAGCAATTCCCAGTAGTGTAACAACGATTGGCAAGGAGGCATTTCAAGAATGTGCTAGCTTAACAAGGATGTCTATTCCAGACGGAGTAACTGCTATTGATTTTAGAACCTTTAGTGGCTGTACTAGTTTAGCGAGTGTAGAAATTCCCGCTACTGTAACTACTATAGGCATAGCTGCATTTAATGAGTGTACAAGCTTAGCGAGTATAGCGATTCCTGACAGTGTAACCTTCATTGGCGGGAGCGCCTTTGCGTTTTGTGCCAGTTTAGTGAATCTTAAAATTCCCGACGGCGTAACTACTATTGGACCTAGTGCCTTTTGGGGCTGTGATAGCTTAACAAGCATAGAGATTCCAACAGGAGTTACTAGCATTGAAGATAGGACATTTAGTGGCTGTGAGAACTTAGTGAGTATTGCAATTCCTGACAGTGTAACCTCCATTGGAGAGGATACCTTTGCGTCTTGTGATAGCTTAGTGAGCATAGAAATTCCCGATGGTGTAACCACTATTGGACCAAAAGCCTTTTGGGGCTGTGAGAGCTTAGCAAGCATAAAAATTCCCGATGGTGTAACCACTATTGGACCGGAAGCCTTTTGGGGCTGTGATAGCTTAGTGAGTATAAAAATTCCTGATGGTGTAACCACGATTGATGAGAATACATTTAGAGCTTGTGATAGCCTTGTAAGTATAGAAATTCCTGACAGTGTAACCACTATTGGAAAGGGTGCTTTTTGGGACTGTGATAGCTTAGCAAGTGTAGAAATTCCTGATAGCGTAACTACTATTGGAGATGAGAGCTTTTATGACTGTGATAACTTGAAGAACATAACAATTCCTAATGGTGTAACCTCGATTGGAAATGGAGCCTTTTCAAGATGTTCTAGCTTAACAACCATACTGGTACATGATAGTAACCCTATATATAGCTTTGTAGATGGTGCGTTATTTACAAAGCAAGAAAAATCATTACATACTTTCCTAGCAACAAATACTCAGACTGCTTATACCATACCTGATAACATAATTAGCATTGACAACGAGGCCTTTTACGACTGTGATAACCTCGTAAGCATAGTTATTCCAGACAGTGTAACTACTATTGGGATTAGCGCATTTGGTCATTGTAATAACTTGACGAGTATAGAAATACCTGATAGCGTAACCTCCATTGGAGATGGAGCTTTTTTAGGATGTTATAACCTTGCAATCATAGAAATCCCAAATAGTGTAACCTCTATTGGGATGCGTGCATTTAGAGGATGTTCTAGCTTAGAGAGTATAGAAATCCCCGAGGGTGTTACTGCCATTGCTGAAGAAACATTTGAAGGTTGTTCTAGTTTAAAGAGTATAACTATTCCCAAGAGTGTAACCTCCATCAGCAGTACAGCATTTTCATATGTTGATGATGAACTATTTAGAGTCTATGAAGGAAGCTATGCATATGAGTATGCTCGTGAACGCAGCTATAGGTCTAATGTTTATTTTGAAGTCATTATAAGTCATCAAGAGATAGGCAGTATATATAATACGACCGATAACTTGCGCCTGAGAAAGAGTGAGGGTACAGATGGTGAGGCATTGGTAACATTACTGAGTGGCACACCTGTGGAGGTTGTTTCTATAGGCTCTATGGCAGAAATAGATGGCATAGCAGGCTATTGGCTCAATATACGAGTGACAGAAGATAGTGTAGATAGAAATGGTAACACGGTTGAAAAAAATACATCAGGTTGGCTTTTTGGTGGCTATGTCAGTATGGAGCGCTCAGAATAGCATAGAGGACCCATAAAAACCACACACTCTGTCTTTTACTGGGGATACCCAATTATATAATCAATGTTATTTTCTACGGCGAATTGGTGTGCATAGGAGTTTTCTGCTTCTATGTACAGTACGATGTTATCATATTCATCAAAATTGTATTTTGCAATATGCGTTACGCTTTGTGGAATTGTAACAGAGGTAAGGGCACTGTCGCTAAATGCTCCTTCTTTTATTGCGGTAACTGTTGGCGGAATGTGCACTGTTTGTAAATTTTTTGCGTAGCTAAAAGCGTACTCTTCAATGATTGTTACCGTGGGCGCAATTGAAAAAGAGGTATCTTTTTTAGTGCTTAGGTAGGTATGAAGCACGGTGCTATCTTTTGAGTACAGAATGCCGTCTTCTATTTTATATGTTGGGTGATTTTCTTGTATAGTTATGTTTTGTAAGTCTGTTGCCATTGCTAAAAAACCACCATCAATGTCTGAGAGCGAATTTGGTATATGAAACGATTGTATATTACACCCTGCAAATGCAAATGGTTCTATTTTTTCAATTCCTTCAGGTAGTAAGAGTGTTGTAAACGGACAGCCTTGAAACGCCAATTCTTCTATAGTTTTTATGGTACCAGATACAAGAACGGTATTTAACTTGCTGTTACTAAAAGCACCCCAACCAATGTGGGTGTTAGTCCCTTTTATTTCTAGGTATTCAAGCTGCGATCTAGAAAATGCATCTTTTTTTATTATGGCATTATCTGCACTGAGAACAAGTTTTTTTACAGTGCTATGGTTAAAAGCCTTGATGCCTATTGATTTAAGGGAGTTATGTGTACTGAGTTCTTCTAAAGATCTATTCTTATAAAATGCATAGTCTCCTATGTGCTCAATATGTTGTGGTACAGCATAGGTGCTGCCTTGCTTAGTGGCTAAATACGTATGTAGTGTTTGAGTTGTATTATCAAAGAGTACTCCATCTTCAAACGAATACACCGGGTGGTCTTTTGACACAATAATATCTACCAGTCCCGACCTCGAAAAAGCTCCTGCTTCTACCACGCTTAGTGTATGTGGGATTTCTATGCGGACAAGTTTTTCGCATTCATAAAAAGCTTCAAATCCTATGCTTTGCACAGAGGGCGGTAGAATAATTGATTCTAAGTTTTTACAATACTTAAACGCTTCTTTTTCGATAGCTATAACAGAAGAGGGAATAATTACTTCTTTAATATTACTATAGGCAAATGCAGAATACTGTATTGTAGTGAGTGCCTTTGGCAGCGCTATGCTCGCACCATCTAAACTAAGTTCAAATGCACCATCACCTATTGTGTGTACGGTGTCGGGAATAGTTAGTTCTGTTAAACTAGTGCAAGCTGCAAATGCGTAGCGATCTATTACTTCTAAATTTTTTGGAAGCGTTATTGATTGCAGACTGGTACACTCTGCAAAAGCTTCTGCTCCTATCGTTGTTACTGAGTTTGGTATGGTAATTGCGGTAAGGTTCTTACAACCCGAGAAGGTGTCTCTTTCAATTTTGGTAATGCTCTCTGATAACTCTATTGCTTTTAGGCCACTTGAAGTTGCGAATGCAGCAGGATGTATTTTTTTAACAGATTCTCCCATTTCAATATAGGTAAGATGCTTTGAGGTAAACGCAAAAGACTCAATTTCTGTTATAAAATCAGGCACAATATAATACAGGGAGGGATCAGAATCTAAGTAATGGTACAGGCTCATTTTTGTTTTATCTATAAGGGCTCCGTCTTTAAATACATATTTTGGATGACCTTCGTCTAGTTGCAAATGGGTTAGAGTAACACAACGATGAAAAGCTGAACTATATATTTGTGTTACACTATTTGGTATAATAAGTGTTTCCATTGTATTGTTTCGAACATCCACCCAGCCCACAACTAAATTATCTATTCCAACAACTTCTACGCCTCCAAGAAATTCCGGAATTTGCACCACTTTTTCTGTGCCGGTATAATTCCATACATACGCCTTGTTATCTCGTATTCCATATTGGAATAAACCCTCGCTGAACTTATCATCCGGAAGTTCCCTTGAAGGGCTTGCGAATAGGAAAACTATATTAAAAAAACAAAAAATACATAGGCAAATAATTTTCTTCATAGCTAAATCTTATAGTATGTTATTGGTTAAGTAAAGTAGAAATTTTTTTCAATTGATTCTCCTTTTTATTTAATGCTCCTTCATTCCAAGGCTTTCTAAGTATTCAATTATTTCATCATGCCTTTCATCTATTGCGTAATCAAGGGCATTTTTACCAGAAGTATTTGTAGCATGAATATCTAGCCCTTTTTCAACAAAGTATTCAACGAGTTCCATGTTGCCTGATTGTACAGCCTTCATCAAAAGTGTTTCATTATCATTGTTAACGGCAAAAATATCTGCGCCATGGTCAACTAATATATACGATTCTTCTGTCTCTCCATCTATTACAAAATGGGCTAACAATGTGTTCTCATTTTCATCTCGTACGTCAAGAGTTGCTCCTCCTTCTTTTACAAGGTAGCTAACAATATCTAAATGCTTGTTAAAAAAAGCGTATATAATTGCCAAAGATCCGTTATCATTTTCTATATGTACATCTGCTCCATTTTCTAATAACGTTTTTACGGCTTCTGTATTTCCTTCTCTACACGCCCAAAATAAAGCGGTGTCGCCTGTGTTATCCCGTTCATTAATATCAACACCTTTAGAAAGTAAAAAAGGTATTATCTCTGCTACTTCGCTATTACCACTTGCAATATAGTATATCAAAGAATTGTATCCAGATTTATTTTGATTTAAGGGATTTGAGCCTTTTTCAATTAAATGTTTTGCTGCCTCGGTTTTACCTTTAAAAAGAGCAGCCATCAGGGCATCGCTACCATCTCCTGTAAGAGCATGTAAATTGGCACCGTATTCTAAAAGTGTATCAATAATGGTAATATTGCCTACTTCCGCTGCGACTATTAACGGGGTTTTGCTGTACCAATCCTTTTCTTCAATGTTTTTTCCATCATCTAAAAGAGCAATTACCTTATCAACATTTTCAAGCTTTATAGCAAAAAAAATGGCTGAATCTATAAAAGTACTGTTTTTTTCTGAAAAATAAAAGGAGTATTGGGCAGAGGCGTTTTTTTCTAGTCCGAGATGTTCTAAGTATCCAGAAACTTTTGAGTTTTGTCCAAAAATGGCAATGTCGAGAGCATTTTCATCTGAAGAATTTAGAGCAAAAATGTCTATGCCTAATGTTGCAAAAAATTGAACAAGTTCCATATTCCCAAGATAAACCGCTTTTATTAAAGCAGTTTCGTCTTCTTTGTTTTTTACAAGAATATTTGCACCATTTTTAATAAGATAATAGATAACATCATGACGTCCAAAATCTATAGCATGAAAAAGGGCTGTGTCGCCATCTTTATCTGTAAGTTCAAGATTTGCACCATTTTCAACTAAGTATTTTACAGTTTCTAATTGATTATTAGCAGAGGCATGCATAAGAAGTGATATACCCCTTTCATTCTGGGCATTAACAGAAATGCCATTTTCAATCTCTTGCTGCAGTTCTTTTAAGTTTCCCCTATAGGCGTATCCAAAAATATCTGCAAAAAGACTTGTAGACAAAAGTGCGAAAGTGCAGAGTAGTAGTAATTTTTTCATTTTGGTTTTCCTTTTGACTAAGTATACCAATACTGAGATACATTGACAACACGCACACTGTGATAGGCTTGTATGCGTAAAACAGTTTTATTTTGCGGAAATCTTCCTCCTAAAAATCACCAAAATATGCTATACTGTGCGTATGAAAAAAACACTACTAACCTGTATATGCACAATTCTCTGTACTTCACTTTTTTCACAAACAACACTTG
>CAYJNB010000131.1:0-5996 GCA_964371205.1 uncultured Treponemataceae bacterium | reverse complement strand
TAAACAAGGGCGTTTGGTAAATGCTTTTCTATTTCTAACGTTTTAATTAGAAAATTGAAGCTGGTTCGTAGTATTCCATTACGTTGCTTTTGTCAACCAATACTGAAGGAATAATAACTTGTACTGGTGATGAAGCTTTTGTAAAATCTTTTGATTTGTTACCAAGAACAACATCTATACAGTAGTTAATACCATCTTCAATCATGCTTGGATGGTAAGTAGCTGTTGCACGTACAATTGGGTCTTCATCAATAATCATTTTCATTACTACTTTTGATCCTGCTCCACCCATAACTGTTTTAATGTCTGTGCGTCCAGCTTCTTCAATAGCTTTAAGAACACCCATCATAGCATCATCATCTTGGCAGAAAATTGCATCAATGTCATCAAATCTTTGTAACATTGTTTCTGTTACTGAAAGAGCTTTGTCAGCTGAGAAGTCTACAAATTCGTAGTTTCTTCCACCAAGAAGGTTAACAGCTTTAGGATTTTTTTCCATTTCATCAAAGAATGCTGTCATACGTTCTGTGTCAATAACAATTGGAAGACCACCAAGTGGGATGTAGTTTCCTCCATCTGCAAGTTGTTCTGCAAACCATTTTCCTGAGTTATATCCTAAACCAGGGTTATCACCTGCTAGGTTAACATAACCAAAGTTTGTATCTGTAAGACCACGGTCAACAACGATACATGCAATTCCTTGTGCAGCTACTTCTTTTACAATTGGTGTAAGTTGTGCTGAGTCATGAGGAAGAATAACTAAATATTCAATACCTGTTACAACTAAGTCTTCAACTTGACCTACTTGTGTTCCTGCGCTGTCTGCTGTAATTACAGTGAATTCGAATTTATCACCATATTCAGCTTCAAGTTCTGCTACGCGCTTTTCAGCCCACCATACAATCCCACCTGTCCAACCGTGATCGGCACTAGGAATAGAAATACCAATTTTTGTGGTATCTGAATCACTGCTACCACCTGCAAAAAGTGGGCAAACCATTGCTACAATGAGCAAAGCAACAACAAATTTTTTCATTTGTTTCTCCTCTTAATCTTTATTTTTGAATTGCATCAATACAGCTGCAATTATTACCAAACCTCGTGCAGCATCTTGTAAAAAAGATGAAACACCTGCCATTACGAGCATGTTATTTATAATACCAAGCATAATAGCCCCAATTACTGTTCCTATTATACTACCTTTTCCACCAGACATTGAAGTTCCACCAATTACTACTGCAGCAATTGCGTCAAGTTCATAACTTGCGCCTGCATCAGCTGGGTTTATACTATTAAGTCTAGAAGTCCACATTAATGATGTTAAACCTACCGTTGCACCAGTAATAATATAAGGAATCCATTTTATTTTAGCTACGTTTATTGCAGAATACAAAGCAACTTGCTCATTTGTACCAACAGCACAAACATATCGTCCGAACTTTGTATTATTTAATAAATTATGTAATACTACAGCTAATAAAATAAAGCACCACACAGGAATAGGAAGGCCTAAAAAGTAACCTGACCCAATTTCTGGAAAGTGAACACTTACACTTTGTATTGTCCCTGCTTTTGTAAAATAAATTATTAGTGATCGATAAATAGACATTAACCCAAGAGTGGCTATAAATGGAGCTATTTTCCATTTAACAATTACAAAACCATTAATAAAACCGCAGGCTGCACCACAAACTATGGCAAAAACTACAACTAATACCATAGCTAAATATGATTCAGAAGGAAAGGAATTAATAATAAATATTCCCAAGCCCCCAACAAAGGCGGTCATAGAACCAACAGAAAGGTCAATTCCTCCAGCTATAATAACAAAAGTCATACCAAGAGCAATAATTCCTGTATAAGAAATTTGTCTTGTAATGTTAATTAAGTTTTGAGGCCTTAAAAAGTTTGGCCATCCTATTATTGCAGCTAATATAAATAATAGAATAAATGCAACAAACGTTGTATTCTCTGCTGCAAATTTTTTAATCTTTGTCATCATTCGGCTCCTCCTTGCACACCTGTAGCCAAATACAATATGTCTTTTTCATTTATAGAAGTTCCCGTAACTTCTCCCGCTATTTTACCCATTCTCATTACACACACACGGGTACACAAGCCAATTATTTCTTCCATTTCTGATGAAATAACCATACAAGCAATTCCTTGTTTTGCTAAATCTTGAATAAATGAATATATTTCAGATTTTGCTTTTACGTCGATACCTCTTGTAGGTTCATCAAGAATCAAAATATCGGGCTTTGTATCCATCCAGCGAGCAAGATAAACTTTTTGTTGATTCCCCCCTGAAAAATAGCGTAAAGCCATTTTCAGTGATGAAGCTGCAACATTGAATTTTTCTATGTAGTACTCAGCTGTTTTTGCTTCTGCTTTCTTATCAATAAAACCTTTTATATATTTTTTCAATGATATGAGTGTAATATTTTTAGGAATGTCAAAATTCATAACAATTCCTTTTTCTTTACGATCTTCACTGATATAGGCTATTTTTTGTGCTACAGCATCCTTTGGGTTGCGAATTGCAACCTTTGTTCCACTTACAGAAATGCTACCTTTCGTTACTTTTCTAATTCCCATAATGGCTTCTGCTAACTCTGTTCTACCTGCTCCCACTAGACCTGCAAAACCTAGGACCTCTCCTTTTTTTATATCAAAAGAAATGTTATCCAATAATCCAGGGATAGTAAAATCCTTTATTTCTAATGCTGGTGTGTCTAAAGTTTTCTCTTGTTTTGGTGGAAAAACCTGTGAAAAGTCTCTTCCAACCATTCGGTTCACCATGTCACTTTCGCTTAAAGATGCGCAGTCTTCTGTACACACTAAATTTCCATCACGAAGAACAACCACTCTATTACAAAGCCTCTTTACTTCGTGAAGCTTATGGGAAATAAAGATAATTGTAACACCTGCTTTCTTTAGTCTATCTATTAGAGCAAATAAAACATCTACCTCATGAGGCGTTAGTGTTGTTGTAGGTTCGTCTAAAATTAAAATTTGTGCTTTATGCACAAGAGACTTAGCTACTTCAACCATTTGTTTTTGCGCAACACTCAAGTTTTCTAAAAGATCAGTCACTGGAACATTAGCTTCTAGTTCGTCAAGATATTTTTTTGCCTCAATTTTCATTTGAGCTTTATTAAGAAAAACACCTTTGTGTACAAACTCGTTTCCTAAGAAAATATTTTCATACACAGTTAGATTATTCACAAGGTTAAATTCTTGAGGAACTATTCCAATACCATTTTTTTTAGCAACAATAGAGTCTTTCATCTCAATTTTTTTACCATTGAGCTCTAGTGCCCCTGTTGTTGGAGTATAAATACCACTAATTATTTTTAAAAGTGTCGATTTTCCGGCACCATTTTCACCGATTAGTCCAATAACATCCCCTTGGAAAATATCCAAGGAAATATCGTTAAGAACCTTCACGCCGGAGAACTCTTTTGTAATATTTTTTATCCGTAAAATAGGTTCTTTATCCATAAAAATTAGTTTTCCATTGCTCCGTCAAATTTAACAGTAGATGCTCCAAAGTTAATTTTTTTGCAAAATTCTATTGCATCTTTTGCACCATAGAGACGATCCATTCCATTATCTTCCCATTCTACAGAAAGTGGTCCTGTATACCCTGCTGCATTTGCTTCTCGAATAATCATTTCAAAATTTACATCACCATGTCCAGGAGAAACAAAGTTCCATCCTCTTCGAAGATCGCCAAATTCAAGGTGAGAACCTAAAATACCTGAGCGACCATCAAGTTTTACATAGCAATCTTTAATATGAATATGATATACTCTTTTTGCAAAGTCACGTAAAAAGAGAGCTGGATCTAAACCTTGCCATTGTAAATGGCTTGGGTCAAAGTTAATACCCAATGTTTCACGATTCTTAAACACATCAAGAAGTTTTTCTGTTGAATAGTAATCGTAAGCAATTTCTGATGGATGCACTTCTAATGCAAACTTTACTCCGCATTTATCAAATTCATCTAAGATAGGTGTCCACAATTCAAGTACTTTTTGGTATCCTTCTTCAATCCATTGTGCAGGAGTTCCTGGGAAAGAATAGATCCAACGCCATATAGGAGAACCCATGAATCCGGTAACAACATAACAACCCATGTTTTTTGCTGCTTGTGCAGTATATTTCATTTGTTGGATTCCCCATTCTCTAATTTTTTCAGGGTTTCCTGCACAATCTTTTGGAGCAAATCCATCTAATCTTTCATCTGGTGCGTCCCCAACACATTGACCTGCTAAGTGATTTCCAAGTGCCCAGCACTTTAAGTTATATTTTGCAAGAATTGCTTTTCTTTCTGCTACATAGGCAGGATCAGTTGCTGCCTTCTCTACATCCATGTGGTCGCCCCAACAAGCTATTTCAAGCCCGTCGTAACCGAAACCACTAATTATTTTACAAACTTCTTCAAAAGGCAAATCTGCCCATTGCCCTGTAAACATTGTAATTGGTCGTGCCATCTTATTCTCCTATTTTTTTTATATTAAAAATTAACCCACTGAGAGTTTTTGTCAGAACTTTCTACGCATTTATTAATGAATCGAACCCCATCAGTTCCCATGTGCCCACATGGAAAATCTTTATCTTCTTCTGTAAGAGTTCCACCTGCTTTTACTTTTGCTAAAGCTAAAATATATGTTTTATATATATTTGCAAATGATTCTAAATAGCCTTCTGTATGTCCTGAAGGGATTCGTGAATATTTTTGTGCTGCTGGAGCAAATGAATCTCTGCCTCGTGCCCAAATTTGCATTGGGTTTCCAAGGGTCACAAATTTAAAAGAGTTTGGTTCTTCTTGTTCCCATTCAATAGTACCTTTTGAACCAAAAATTCGAATTTTTAATGCATTATTATATCCAACTGCAATTTGTGATGACCAGTATACACCTTTTGCACCACCTTCATATTCAACCATGATTGTAGCATTGTCATCTAATTCGCGGCCTTCTACCATTTTATCAAGCCGTGCACTTATCGCTTTTATTCGTAAACCTGTTGTATAAGAAACCATGTTTTCTACGTGGCTGCCTATATCGCCTACACAGTTTGAAATACCAGCTAATTTTTTATCTGTTCTCCATGCAGCTTGCTTGTTGTCGCCATCTTCAGAACGCACTGCTAACCACTCTTGTGGGTATTCTGCATTCACAAAGCGTACATCGCCAATTTCGCCTTTTGCAATTAAGTTTTTAATTTGCTTTACAGCAGGATAACCTGTATATGTATAAGTAACACAGAATAGAAGATTGTTCTTTTTTGCTAATGCATCAAGTTCTTCTGCTTCTTCAACGGTAAAGCAAAGAGGTTTATCACAAACTACATTTATTCCTTTTTCTAAAAATGCTTTACATGCTTCATAATGAGCATAATTTGGTGTAACAATTACAACAAAATCTATTTTGTCTTCTCTTTGTGATTCTTTTTCTGCCATTTCAGTCATTGATTGATATAATCTATCTTCTTCAACACCGAGCTCTGCACCTGTTTCTAATGTATTTTTATAATCTCTAGAAAAACAACCGGCTCTTAATGTTGCTAAACCATCCAAATTTATTGCTTTTCTATGTACATCTCCAATAAAAGCACCAGAACCCCCGCCTATCATACCGTAGCTCAATGCTACTCTCGCATTTGAAGCTGAACCTTCAATCATTTCAATAATCCTCCTATGACGACCTTATAAAAAAAACAAACAATACTCAGAGAAACAACTATCAAGAGCTTTGTTTGTTCTATAAATTAAGTTATGAAATGATAGCACAACTTTTATGAAAGCGGTATATTTAAATTTGATATCTTATATCTAAAATTGATATTTCAATTTTTTTATATAGGATCGTAAACAAAAAAAAGACAGCCCTCGGGCTGTCTTTTTCGTAACTATTTAGAAATAAGCTTATTCAAGCTATTAATAAACAATGAAGGATCTTTTAATTCTGCACCACTCATTAATAATG
>CAYJNB010000130.1:0-6008 GCA_964371205.1 uncultured Treponemataceae bacterium | reverse complement strand
TTACCGTCCATTTTGGGTTAACACTCGTTTCTGGGTGCTGAGAAATAAGCTGCACTGGGTAAAAACCTTTTGGAGAAATTGCAAGATTGTCCAGCAGGATTTGCCCTGTGTCTGGTGTTTCAAGTCCAGCTAAAATTTTTGCAAGTGTAGTTTTGCCATAGCCGCTTGAGCCAAAAATACAGGTTCTTTCTGCGCTATCAAAGCGTAACTGTAAGTTATCAAAGAGTTTTTTTCCGCATGTGTACGAAAAACTTACATTATGAGCGCTTAAAATCATGGAGTTTCCTCCTCTAAGAAAAAACTGTTTTGAGGTAAGGCATTGTATAAGGCTCGAGTGTAGTCTTGCTGTACAACACCCTTCTCAAAATCTCTTGCACTCACAATTTCTACAATCCTTCCGTTATAAAAAACAGCAATCCGATCAGAAATTGTTGAGGCAAGATCAATATCGTGGGTTATAAGTATAATTGACTTACCTTGATTTGCTAAGTCTCTCAAATCTGAAAGTGCTTGTACAGCAGTACTCACATCCATTCCTGGGGTTGGCTCATCTGCAATGATTATATCGGCTTGCTTATTCTCATGAACTAAATCAAAGAGCACACTTCTGAGCATTCCTCCCGAACACTGGAATGGATATAATCCTTGCGCTTTTTGAGATAGAGGCTTTGCAGAAAGCTCAATTTGCTCATTTACTTTTAAAAGGGGATCCAAAAATGAGGTAGTCTGAGGAATATACAGGGCTTTTTGAAGGAGGTTTGGTACTTCTTTGCCTTTGTATAAAATACGACCCTGTACACTTGCGTTAGCTGGCAAAATATCGAATAAGGCTGAAGCAAAAACGCTTTTTCCACTTCCGCTTGAGCCGACAATAGTGAGTATTTCGCCTGTTTCAAGGTCAAAACTCACTCCATCTACCACTTGCACAGTGGTTATAGATAAAGAATTTGTGTTCATCGAAAAACTAATACTCAAATCTTTTATACTTATTATGCTCATTTTAACCCCAAGTGCATGTCGGTAGACAATAGAATTTTACAATTTTTTCCTAATGAGTCGAACAATAAAACTACTACTACAAGGCAAATACCAGGAAGAACGAGCCACCACATACCCGCTTGTATGTAGCGCAGACTTTCTGAAAGCAACACTCCAATTGCAGAACTTTCTGGTGAAAGTCCAAAACCTAAAAAAGTTATTGCTGCTTCGTGCAAGATTGCATGAGGAAAAAGGATTACTGTTCCTATAATAAACTGAGGAATCACATGGGGTAAAATATGACTTTTAACAATAAACAAAGATGACTTACCAAGTTTTTTAGATACTTGTATATACGGTTCTTGCTTTAGGCTAAGAACCTCGCCTCTAATTATACGAGCTAAACTTGTCCAATGGGAACATATTAAACCAATTACAACGCCTTGTAGGCCACGCCCAACTGCAAACGAAATAAGAATAAGTAGCATTAAATGCGGAATACTCAAGACTAAGTCGATTATAAAACCAATTGTTGTATCAACTCCTTTTGGGAATATTCCCGCAACTACTCCAACTGCTAGCGCAATACATGCACTTAACAATGATGCAAGTAAGCCTATTATTAAACTTGTAGAAAGTCCTGTTACTGTACGCAAAAAAACATCTCGCCCAAGATGGTCAGTTCCAAACCAGTGAGTAAGCGACGGCTCTGAACTCTTATGTGCAAAGTTTGCGGTACTTTCTTCTTGAATCATACAGCCAATTATAATGAATAAAAAGAGGATTGCACTTATGAGAATAACTTTGTGGAGAGCTTTTTTTTTCATACTTTCCCTCCTCTAACTCGCACCTTAGGATCTATAAAGCCATAGAGAATATTTGCCGTAAGGTTTCCAAAAAACACAAATAATGCACTACAGAGCGTTATACCTAAGAGTAAGGGAACATCGCCCCGTAAACCTGCTTCTACAACAGTGCTACCAAGACCTGGGTAGGAAAAAACAGTTTCTGCTAAGATGCTTCCGCCAAAAATCTCGCTTAAAGATACAAACTGAATTGTTGTTATAGGAATTAATATGTTTCGTATGCCATGGCGTCGAATAATTTGATTTTTTGTAAAGCCGCGTGTTTTTGATAAAAGCACAAAATCGCTTTTTAACACTTCGATGAGTTTTTCTCTTGCATGTAACGCAATTTGAGAAAAGGAAGAAAGGCTCAATGTTAGTACAGGTAATATTAGATGGTATAATCTATCTAAAAAGCTCACCTCACTTTCTAGTACTCCAATTGGAGCGCTGAAGCCTACGGGGAACCATCTAAGTGTAACAGAAAAAACAAACAAAAAGAGTATCCCTAGTAAAAAAGTTGGAATAGCAGAAAGTGTTAAGCAAATAGTTTTTAAGATACGATCGATTGGTTTGTTGCTATTTGCGCCCATAAGCATGCCTAGAACAAGACCAATAAGACCCGATAACATCCACGCAGAGAGCATGAGAATAAGAGATGCTAAAAACCTATCTGCAATAATGGATAAAACAGGTTCACGATATATGAGGGATATACCTAAATTGAGCTGTATAACATTTGTAAACCACGATACAAAGCGCTCCAAAGGCGGCTTATCAAGTTCAAAATATGATTCGATTTCTGCACGTTGCTCTTCTGATACAATATCTGAGGCACTAATATAAGCATGTATTGGGTCTATGGGAGAAACTTCCATTAGTATGAATGACACTACACTAACGCAAAAGAGAAGTAAAATAAGACGGCAAAAGATTTTTAGAATATACTTACTCATTCTCTTTCCATACCCAATCTGGCAAGTTTGCTAACAGTGGCCAGTCGTGCCCATGCGGATGAATCTTTTGATCTCCAACATCTAGGTTATCGCATATAAAATAAAGGTGATCTACATTTACCAGCCACACAAATGGAATGTCTCCCCTTGTTGAAACACCCTGTTTCCCATCCCATTGTACTTTCTTAAAGTATTCGTATGCGTCGCTATAGCTTGTCTGACTCAATGCTGTTTCTAAGTAAAAGTCTGTCTGTTCATTTTGATAGTACTCTGGATTATAAAAATCCTTACCCTTATTTGAACTATGATATAAATAATATGTTTCCATCGGATTTTGCGACCCAAACCCCATAAGAACAGCATTTGAGTGCATACGTTTTTCGATTTCGTCCCAGCTTGTTCCTTCGACTTCTATGTTAATGCCCAATAACATTGCTTGCTCAGCCACAGCAACAGAAAGAGCCTGTCGTATGGAGTCTGCAGCATTGTATAAAATAGTAAATGTTGCCTGCAAGCCATTTTTAGTACGCACTCCATCCGCATCCAAAAACCAACCTGCATCCTCCAAGATTTTCTTTGCAAGTTCGACGTTGTAGTCCACGTATGCATCAGAACTTGACCATGGCATATCATCGCACTCGCTATAAGCAGGTCTGCCAAAGCCATTAAGACAATCTTGTACCAGTGCATTTCTATCTATACCATACGAAAGTGCTTGCCGAATAGCGCGGTCACTCGTTACATTATTACCTATAGAATACCCATACGAGTTTTTCTCAAGAGATTGAGGAACTGTTGGTAGCGTTATGCCTCTATTGTCAATTGTCTTAAATCCTATAAGAGACATTCCATCTATCTTATTCTTTGCCAAATTGCTATTAGTAAGTGCTACATCAATATCACCCCGTATAGATGCAGCATATGCTGTTTCGGTACTCATAAAAAGGATTGTAACACGTTCAAACCGAGGTTTTTGTCCATAGTAATGTTCATTTATACCAAGTATAACTTGTTCACCACGATTCCATTGCAACAAAGTAAAGGGACCAGAGCCAATAGGACGTTGTGCATAGTCATTACTATAGTATTTTGCAGGCACTATACCTGTTTGTGCTATTGTTGTTAAAAAGGTTATTTGTGGCCTGTAAAGAGTAAATTCTATGGTTGTATCATTGAGGACACGAATTGTTTTGAGCATTGTTAAATCAACTACAGAACCACTATTCTTTGCTGTTTCAAAAGTAAAAGCAACATCATGTGCAGTTAGCTTTTCTCCTGAAGAAAAGAGTACTTCATCTCGTATATTAAATGTCCACACTAAAGAATCATCGCTTACTGTATAGCCAGTTGCTAAATCATTAACAATATTCATACTTGTATCAATTTTTAATAAAGTACTTTGAATTAGAGGGTTACCATCTCTACCCCAACCAACACAGGGGTCAAAGCCAAGCTCTGGTTCGTTTGATAAGGCAATAACAAGATTCTTTTTCATCTTATTTTGATTGTCACTTTTTTTCTCTTCTGTTGAGCACGCAGTAAAGCTCATAAAAATTGCTAGTAGCAGCATTAGTCTGTGGATGTTTTTCAATTTCTATTTCTCCAAAAAAAAAGGTCTAAACGTTTTAACGCTTAAACCTTCGTAGTTTAATAGTTTTTTGTCGGTTGTCTACGACAATCTTACCAAGTTTGCCACGCAAACTCGTGAGTGAGCGTAAGCGAACGTAGAAACCTGTTGAAGAATTGATATTTTTCAACAAACCCATAATACAGTTGTACGTTTTTACTGAGCAGTAGAAAGTTCTTTAAGCTCTTTTACTACACAGTTAATATAATGCCCTATTGTCTTTTTGTCTGTGGCTACTCGTATGCCACACTTATCCATTGGTATTAGTAGTTTTATGGCCTTACATGCACAAATTTCGAGCACAATATTTTGTGTCATCTCTCCCGATAAACCATTTGGTATTAGAATACCCATAGCACCTACAATAACATCTGCTCTCCGTAGATAACTAATAACAGATGTCTCGCCCGTTCCGCCTTCGTTCGCTCCGGCTTCTAACATGCGCTGTAGTGCAACAGGATTCGTTCCTGCTGCAATAAGGTGTATTCCTTGAATATCTTGACTCAGTCGTTCGACTATCGTCTTGCCTATTCCACCACCCATTCCATCTATTACCACAACTTGTATTGTGCTCAAATTATATGGACCTCATCTTTAATAGAACTGAATCGATTTTACCATAAAGCAAGAGAACAGTCAAACTATTTTTGTACAATGTAAGACTAGTTAAACACATAGCCTACTGGTGAATCTTCTTTTACAAACTCGCGTATTTCGTCAAAAGTAAAATCAATATCAGTAATACCTTCTGAATACGGTGCAATTTCGTAGTGGTTATAAGTAAACCTCAATCCATCTTCTTGAACAATAAAGTTTTCGGTTAGGCGTATAGAATCAAATTCAAAGTATTGATCTTTACTCCTGTCTAGCAATAATTTATCGTGTAAAAGGGCAACAAGCTCTGGGTTTTCTGCGTCAAAAAAAAATATCAGCTAAGGCAATTTTTTTATCGGTTTCTAAGTTATATGCATCATTCTGCATATGAGTTATACCATGAGCACCACCAGTATACATGTAGGTATTACTAGAAAATGAAACTATATTTTCGTCAATATATGCAATTGTAGTATCCATTTTAAATGAAATACCCATAATGCCATACCCTAGTTCTTCGATTATGTTTATGTTATCTGCATACGCATTTTTTGCTTCTAAAACAATTGCATTAAATTGATTTTCTAACATTGTATTTAGACTTTTAGTTTTTTCTGTCTTAGGAAAGAGCTCTACCTTATCAAGAAAAACTTCTACAATTGTTTTTCCGCCATCAGTTTCTAAAAAGGGGATTTCTCCTGTATATGTAAAACGACTTGTAATATAATGGCTTACAAAAGAGCTAGAAGTTACAGTAGTTGTTTCATCAGAAACCTTTTTGAGTGTAATTCCGTCTTCTTTACAAGAGACAGATAACAGAGTAAATACAAGTAGTATGATTTGTGTTATTATTTTCATATCTGAATTATAGAAAGATTTTAAGCTACAGTCAATGTTTTGCTCTAAACTCGTTTACTGTCATACCCGTCCATTGGTTAAAAGCACGCATAAACGATGATGGATCTGCATAACCCAAGAGGTAAGAGACTTTTTTTATATCTAGCTCTT
>CAYJNB010000129.1:0-6014 GCA_964371205.1 uncultured Treponemataceae bacterium | reverse complement strand
TAAAAGGCGGCTCAACCCACGCCGGCTCAAAAAGAGCGTTTTTCTCTAGAAAAGCTGCATAGTGTTCATATAAACACAATAGGTCAGTGTCTTCATCATCTAGATTTTGAGTTCCCTTTGCACTGCGCTTTTTTTTGAATAATTCTAGAGAAGGCAAAAGACGCGATACATACGAAACAAGCGGTGCATAATCAGAGGCAAACTCTTTTTGTATCAGTGACTTAAAAAAAGGAGCTTCCGCATTTTTAGCCAAGAGTGAATGTACAAAAAGGGAACGTAATACAGACGAAATACTCTTTTTATCTTGAGCCTTAGCCTTAATAGCAGACTCTTTAAATCTATCCCACGCTATAAAACGCTCTGCGGCAACGGCTCCCACACCACTTTCTTCCAGCGCATGCAAGAGCCAGTAGTCGGCAGCAATTTGTGTCGGAAAAACAAAACAAGAGCTATTATCTCGGATATTTTCGAGTATACATTCAGAAATTATATGCATAACTTATTATATAATAAAAAATCTTAAAATGCAAAAGGACTTTATAATGTATTTTCTAAAGTTACTTCTTACTCGAATTCCACTTTGCTAAAAACTGTTTTTTATACTCAACGAATTGCCCCTTGTTTATGGCATCTCGAATTTCTGCCATAACTTGGTGTAAAAAGGCAAGATTGTGATGAGAGGCAAGCATAGAACTCAAAATTTCGTTATTTTTATATAAGTGGCGCAAATATGCTCTAGTATAATTTTTACAAACATAACAATTGCATTCACTGTCTATTGGGCCAAAGTCTTCTGCATAGCAAATTTTCTTAATAGCAATTGTACCCTCTCTCGTAAAAAATGAGCCATTACGGGCATTACGCGTCGGCAATACACAGTCAAACATGTCTATGCCATTTTCTACTGCTTCCAAAATATAGTCAGGCGTACCGATTCCCATAACATAGCGAGGCTTTTCTTTTGGTAAAAGACGTGCAGTAAAGTTGAGCATTTTTGCATATTCATCAAATGGCTCTCCTACCGAAAGACCACCGATAGCAATACCGGGTGTATCGAGAGAACTTACAAACTCTGCACTTTGCTCACGTAAATCAGTAAAAAAGTTCCCTTGCACTATTGGAAACAGCACACCCTTATAAGGTCCATTTAGTCTATTTTCTTGCGCTTGCACGTCTAGCCACGTTTTATGAGCGCGTGTCGCCCAATCAGAAGTTATACGTAAGGCATCTTTTGCTTTTTTATACGGTATATCAAAACCAGTACACACATCGAGTTGCATTTGTATATCACTATTAAACTGTGCTTGTAACTCAACTACTTTTTCTGGCGTTAAAAAATGACTTGAACCGTCAATATGGCTTCTAAATTTTACACCTTCATCAGTTATCTTTCTAAACGTAGCAAGCGAAAATACTTGAAAACCACCGGAATCAGTTAAGATATTTCCTTTCCAACCTGAAAAGCCATGCAGCCCACCCGCTTTTTCGATTAAATCTGCACCTGGGCGCAAGTAAAGATGATACGTATTTGCTAAGATTATGTCAAAACCGATATCAGATAAGGTTTCTTTTGTAACTGCCTTAACTGTTGCATTTGTTCCAACTGGCATAAAGGCTGGTGTTTGTACTGTTCCGTGAGGAAGTGTCATCTCGCCTGTTCGCGCAGCACTTCCAGTATCGTTTTTATGTATAGTAAAAATTGAATTCACATTCCCTCCAAATAGAGACCTAGTATACGGTTTTTTTTATGATTTTTCAAGTTATGTATGAGAGTAATAAAGTAGTACACTACTAATTATAACAAAAAGAATAATAGGAAACCATGCCCCAATCAGTGGCGAAAGATACCCAAATTCTGCTAAAAGCGTAGTGATCATTTGAGTAATATAGAATAGAACAGTTGCACATACCGATAAAACGAGACTCACCGGCAATACATTTTTCTTGGTTTTTCCAGATAATCCTACAGAAAGAAAAACAACAATAAACAAAACAAACGGAAAAGAAAACTTCTTAAAATATTCCGTTTCTGCTTGAGCAGAAGGCAAACCAGTGCGTCGTAAATAATCTATGTATTCTTTTGAGTCAGATACATTCATTTCTTCGATTGAGATATCATTATTCTTAAAGGAATCTGGTGGTTCATCTAAAGTTGCAAGAAAATCTCTGTCTATTTGTACCTTAGAAAGCTCTCCATCGTCGTAAGAGTACATTATTGGATCTTTTAGCCGCCATACGGTATCAATCCATGTAGCATTTTCCGAGCGAACTATTTTATCAAGTTTAAAATCTTCTGTTCTTGTTACAATTGTTACATCTATTAAGCGTTTATTAATATCATCGTAATAATCAGCCTTGTAGACTACCAATCCTCTCGCAGACTGCAAAGTTACATTAACGTTGCTTTCATCTACAGTGCGTTGTAGTAATTCGTCTTGCAAGGCAACCTTTTGAGAGTACGTTGGAACAACGACTTCATTTTCAAAGAAGAACAACCCAAACGATAATATGAATGAGAAAAGTAACAAAGGGAATACAAAGCGTAATAAACGCACACCAGACGTAAAGATAATTATTAGCTCATTTCGCGCATACATTGAACTCAAACAATATGCTGTAGAAAACAATACAGCAATAGGTAGAGAAAAAGAAACAGCTTTTGGAGTATACAAAAAAACAACCTGTGCAATTGAACCTACAGGAGATAAAAAGTTAATATAACTCCATAGATTCATAAGTAAGTCAACAAGAGTTAAGATAAATACGAATAAGCCAAGGGAGCCGAAAAATATTGGTAAAAATTGTCGCAAGAGATAAGTAACCAGCTTCATGTTCGTATCAACCGTAAATAAAATACCAGTCCTACTACCAAAATAAAAATATTTGGTATCCACATTGCCCAAAAACCGCTAAAACCGTTTTGAAACCCAAAGACTTGCCCCATAATTATCATTGCCCAATACAGTACAGAAACACCAATTCCAAGAATTAAACCAATCGTTTGTCCATGGTGCTTTCCAAAGGTTAGTGCAAGCGGCACTGCAAAAAAAGCAAAAAAGATGGAACCAAAAGGTAGAGAAAACTTTTTGTTAAATTCAAGCTCCCAGGAGTTTAAGACGCTTTGTGCAATTGATGGGTCACTTTTCATCTCGTTTATTCTCTTTCCTAAGTCTATAGCTGTAAGCTCCCGCGGTAAAACTTCACCTCCACCCAATTCAGGAAAATCTGTATTAAAAACATTTAAATCGGTTTGCGCTGTTTCAATTACATCAAAAGTATCTGTATCTTTAGTATTTAGAGAAACGATAAGTGCATCTTGCATCTGCAGTTGAAGCATAACACTTGATGTTGGAGCGCTTGCTGTTTTTGTCTGTCCTGCAGTTATTATACGTTCGTTTCCTTCAGCATCTGTGTCAAACATAAGCAAATGAGAAACTGTATTATCTTTTACCTCACCTGCTACCACAACTGAGTTTTTTGTACGGGTTACAGAATATGATTCGAAAACAACACCTGGGTTAGACAAAACAATCTTGGTATACATCTTTGTTGTTTCTCTAGACGCAATAGGTAGCAAATAATCGTTTACATAAAAAGAAAAAAGCGAAATAACTAAGCCGCAAAATATAACTGAGAGCGTAATTGAGCCAAACGAAACACCCAAGGCTCTCATTGCTAAAAGCTCGTTTTGACTAACCATTCCGCCTAAACAAACTAGAAAACCCACTAAGGTTGCAAAAGGAGCAGCTTGCGCAATTATAAAAGGCAAGGAATACCAGATTATTAGAAGTACATCGCCTGCAGGTACATGCTTTTCGAGAATCCCTTCTGCTAACAATAAGATTTGATTAACAAAAAAAACTAAAAAGAAAAAAATAAAGGATAATCCAAAATAGAGAAAAAGTTCCTTAATAAGATATCTACTTAAAACAGAGATGTCTAACAGTTTTTTTACACGTATTTTTTTCATTTTTCCTTGTTAACAAGCCCTGTCGAGCCAAATCCCCCACTACCGCGCTCAGTGTCGCTCAAAGAGTCTACCTGAGTAAACTGAGCTTGCGTTACCGGTGCCAGAACTAACTGTGCAATTCTGTCTCCATTTTGAATTGTAAACGCTTCGGTACCAAGATTAATTAAAATAACCTTAACCTCTCCTCGATAATCGCTATCGATTGTGCCGGGAGTATTAAGGCAAGTAATTCCATTTTTGATGGCTAAGCCGGATCTTGGGCGCACTTGCACTTCAAATCCCTGCGGAATTTCAAAATACAGTCCGGTGGGAACGGCAATACGTCCCATTGGCTCTAATACAATGTCATTCTCGAGCAAGGCACACACATCGGCACCGGCTGCTCCCACTGTTTGATATTGAGGTACCTTAGCACCATTTTCTAAAACTACATTAACTTTCATTACTTACAATATAGCATATAAAATCTTTTTTGTCTGTTGCATAAGCGATAAAGACAAAAAAAAGCTCGGTAGATTAAAAAATCAACCGAGCTAATTCGTAACTAGTAACTATTTACTAGTAATTTATAACTATTTATCCTCTGCTTCAATAGCATCGATGTAAGAAAGGTTTAAGCGGCCCATCTTGTCGATTTCGAGTAGTTTAACAGGAATTTTATCTCCTTCTTTAACTACATCAGTTACTTTCGCTATTTTTTGGCGAGAGAACTTAGAAATATGGCACAAGCCTTCTTTGCCCGGTAGAATTTCTACAAAGGCTCCAAAGTCCATAATGCGCTTTACAGTACCATTGTAGATTGTTCCTGTTTCCGGATCTTCTACGATACCCTTAACTGCAGCTTTAGCAGCATCTGTTGATTGAGCATTTTTTCCGTAAATAGTAACGGTACCATCATTGTCTGTATTAATAGTAACCTGATACATTTCTGAAAGAGCTTTAACGTTCTTTCCACCGGGGCCAATAAGAGCGCCGATTTTATCTTGGTCAATTTTAAGACTTTCAATTTTTGGTGCATAGTCGCTGATTTTTGTGTTTGGCTTGCTAATGGTTTTATTCATAACTTCAAGAATATGTAATCTACCACGTTTTGCTTGCTCAACAGCCTTTTTCATAATTTCTTGGCTAACACCAGCAATCTTAATATCCATTTGGAAACCAGTAATACCATCTACTGTACCTGCAACTTTAAAGTCCATGTCTCCAAGGTGGTCTTCGTCTCCAAGAATATCTGAAAGAACTGCAAACTTATCGCCTTCTGTAATAAGACCCATCGCAATACCTGCAACCGGTTTTTTCATTGGAACACCGGCTTGTAGCATACAGAGTGTACCACCACAAACAGTTGCCATAGAAGATGAACCGTTAGATTCAAGAATTTCTGAAACAACACGTACAGTATATGGGAATTCTTCGCGTGAAGGAACCATTGCTTCTAAAGAACGACGAGCAAGATTACCGTGGCCAATTTCGCGGCGACCAGTACCGGTACGTCCTACTTCACCAACAGAGTATGGTGGGAAGTTATAGTGCAAGATAAAATGTTCTCTTCTGTCGCCGTCAATATCATCGTATGCTTGTTCATCAAACACGGTACCGAGTGTAGCCACAGAAAGAGACTGTGTTTCTCCGCGAGTAAAGATTGCTGAACCGTGTGGGCGAGGTAGTACATCTACTTCGCAGTTAATTGCGCGAATATCCTCTGTCCCACGACCGTCGAGGCGACGATTGTCGTCCAAAATTGCTGAACGTAAGATGTTGTATTGCATGTCTTCGAAGAGTGCATCAAATAATTTCTTTTGTGTTGCATCTTCAAGTTGTTCTGCATATTTTGCTGCTAATTCTGATTTTACCTTTCCAACAGCTTCGCGGCGTTCGTGTTTTCCAACAACAAAGCAAGCTTCTTTTAAGAGTGGATATGCTTCTGAGTGCATTGCATCTTTGTTTTCTAATTCAATAGCTAATGGGCAAAGTGGTAATTTTTCTCTTCCGCACAATGCACGTAAGTCGTCTTGGAGTTTACACATAGCGTTAATAAACTCTT
>CAYJNB010000128.1:0-6088 GCA_964371205.1 uncultured Treponemataceae bacterium | reverse complement strand
AAATGAAATAATCCTAGAAAGCTACAAAAGCGAAGAGCTTTTTTCTACAACAACGGTATCTATTACGAATAGTGGTTATACGGTAACTCAAAATATAGCAACTGGCCCAATCGATATATTCGAATATGTGTACAAAGACGGCCTTCTTAAATCAAGGGTAAGGTACAATGAAAAAGACGAAGAAATTGAGAGAATCGACTGCTATTATGAAGATGGAATCTTAGTACGGTATGAGGCAACAAAGGTAGTAGAGTCAAATTTAATCATTACATTGACAACTGAATTTACGTATAAAGATTCTTTGCTTGTAGAACTGGAACGACGTTTAACTAATAGTGCAACTCCTTCTACAGTTAAGATTGTTTTTTCAAACTTTGATGAAAAGGGTAATTATTTAACAAAACATATCAGCAATTCTGCAATGGGTACTACAATTATAGATCGCATAATTGAATATTATTAGTTCCTATGCTACAGTGTAGCTTATGAAAAAAAGAATCGTTTTTGTTTTATGTACCTTGCTGTTATTTTCTTGTTCACAAGAGAATACGGCTGTAGATGGCGTAGCAGTAGAGGCAAATTTTGAGCATGTGCTAACGAATGTAGAAAAACCATGGATCGAAGAGGTTAGTCCAAAACGTATTGGGCGGCTTGAACCGATTGTTATTAGGTTTACAAAGGATATTGACGAGCAAAAAATTGCAGAGGCTGTGTCTATTTCTAACGAGGCTAATGCGGTCTTGCAAACCTTAGATACACGTACAATTGAATTTGTTCCTTCGGTGGCTTATAAATCGAATGCAAAAATTAGTGTTTCTATTGCCTTGCAAAAACTATTTTCAGATATTACCGAAGAAGATATTAAAGATATAGAAAATGGCGAATTACAATTTGAATTTCTTGCTGAATATCCGTCTTACTCAGTTGATTTAGATGGCTTGAGCTTGGACGCAGAGGGTAACTTTGTTTTAAGTGGAACCTTAGAAACAGACATTCCTTTACCGTATGGCGATATTAGTAAGATTATTACTGCCGAGTTACAAGCAGGTAGTAAGTCTTCTAAAGAAAAAGTTGTATGGGACGAATCGGGTACTACCGATAAACGAAAATTTTCTGTTACTGTCGACAATAAGGGGAGCGAAGATCGTACCTTAGTTATTGCCTGGACGGGTGGTTCTTTGGGTATTACAAAAGAGGCAGATGTTGCGTTTGCAAGCTCCAGAAGTTTTTTAGTGCCCAAAGAGGGCGATTTTGAAGTTGTTAACATAGATGATTCTAACGACGAGTATGTGAGTGTTGATTTTTCTGAGCCTTTAGAGAAGAGCCAAGATTTGCGCGGGTTCCTTATTGTGCAAACTGAACGTGGTACGGTTAACACAGACAAGATTCGATTTCAATTAAATGGCAATAATGTAAAAGTATATAACGATGACGGCTGGAGAAAGGCAATTTCTTTAACCGTGAGCAAGGGTATTAGCAGTATTACCGGTAAGGTGTTAGAAAAAAACATGTCTGTTGCCCTGTCCGATGACTGGGAAATTCCTGCGGTACGTTTTTCTTCTAATGAGGGTGTTATTCTTCCGACAACACAGGGTACTACGCTTCCAATAGAAACAAGAAACCTTACCGGAGTTATTGTTGAGGCTTTTCATATTTCCGGTGATTCAATTATTCAGTTTTTACAGGTTAACGACTTAAATGGTGAGCGTGAGCTTGATCGCGTAGGTGAGCCTATTTGGACAAAGTCTCTCGACCTTACGTGGGACAGTGCTATGCAAAACGAATACGTTGCGCATGGTATTGACTTAACAGAATTGGTTAAAAACCATCCTGATGGTATGTTTCAAATTAGACTCACGTTTAGACATAGACATATTATGTACAAGGGCACGGGTAAAAAAGAATTTGCTCAGTTAGCAATGCCTGCCGATACAGAGATTATTACGTATGAGTCACAAAAATCATACTGGGATTCGTACGACAATAATTACAGAGATTCGTATTCGCACCGCGATAATCCAAATCATCCTAACTTTTATAGATATGCGTCTAACCGTTCAATTGTAGCTAAGCGGAATGTGCTTGTTTCTGACATTGGGGTTATGGCAAAAAAAACAGCCGATAACCGCTGGTACATTACTGCGGCAAACTTGCAGACAACTGAGCCTATAGCCAATGCTTCGGTTGTTATGTATTCCTACATTGGAAAAGAGATTGCAGAAGGTAAAACAAATAATGATGGGGGTATTGTTCTTACCTCAGAAAATCCTTCGTTTATTGTTGTAAGTAACGACACACAAAGTTCATACCTTAAGTTGAGCACTGCAAATGCGCTTAGTATTAGCCACTTTGATGTTGGTGGCGAAAAACCTATTAATGGGGTTAAGGGCTTTATATATGGGGAGCGTGGGGTATGGAGACCAGGAGACGATATTTTCCTTACCTTTGTTTTGAACGATACACATAAGCAATTTCCGCCTAATTTTCCGATAACTTTTGAGTTAGCAGACCCTGCCGGAAAGGTGACTGAGTCAAAGATTATACAAGCTCCGGTCGACGGATTTTATGCTATTAAAACACAAACACTCGCTAATGCAAAAACAGGTAACTGGACAGCTACTGTTAAGGCCGGTGGTCAACAATGGGTAAAAGCACTCAAGATAGAAACGGTTGTGCCAAATAGACTTTCGGTTGATTTAGATATTGGTGGCGAATACTTAAAACGCTCAAATAATCAGGTAACCCTTACCGGTGCATGGTTGCATGGTGCTGCTATTCCAAACTACGAAGCAGATGTTGCAGCTTTTTTCTATCCATCTTCTACCGGATTTAGTGGTTACAGCGACTATGTTTTTGTAGATTCAAGCAGAACGGTTTCTTCTAGAAAACAAGATTTGTGGAAGGGTTCGCTTAACGCAAATTCTCAAGCGAGCTTTAATCTTGATTTTGACCGATCAGCAAAATACCCCGGAAAAATGAGCGTGCAAATGGTTTCGACTATTTACGAGCCTACTGGTTTGTTTTCTAAGGAACAAGCTTTATTTGACTATGAGCCATACAATACCTATGTTGGTTTAAAATTGCCTAAGGGCGATGAGGCTCGTGGAATGCTTTTGACCGATGTAGACCACACGGCAGAGGTTATTGTTCTTACACCGGATGGAAAACATGCAGAAAACACACGCTTAGAATACACTATTCATAAAATTGAATGGAAGTGGTGGTGGGAAAAAGATGCCCTAAGTGCTTCGTATATAAACAGTAGTTATGCAAGAAAAATTGATTCAGGTCGCCTTACTACAGAAGAAGGTACCGGTCGCTTTAATTTCCAAGTAAAGTATCCTGACTGGGGTAGGTATTTGGTAACGGTTACTGACGTAGATGGCGGACACAGAACGTCTAAAATTGTGTACATAGACTGGCCGGGTTGGGCAGGGCGATCTGCCGGCGAGGACAGTGGTAGCGCTTCTATGCTTAGTTTAACTGCAAATAAACAAAAATATCTTAGTGACGAAACAGCGGTAGTAACATTCCCGTCGAGCAAAGATGCGCGCGCTTTGGTAACGGTAGAAAAAGATGGCGCAATTGTTAAGCAAGAATGGTTAGAAACACAAGAAGGAACTACGGTATACAACCTAGAACTTACCGAAGATTTTGCGCCGAATGTGTATGTGCATGTTTCTTTAGTACAACCGCACTTACAAACAGAAAATAGCTTGCCTATTAGATTATACGGGGTTGTTCCTCTTTTAGTTGAAGATCCTCAAACGCGCTTACAACCGGTTATTCAAATGCCGGCATCGTACGAGCCACAAAAAGAGGCAACTGTAACGGTAAGTGAAGAAAACGGCAGACCTATGACTTTTACGCTTGCAGTTGTAGAAGAAGGGCTGTTGGGTTTAACACGTTTTAGAACGGCTAACCCATGGAATGAGTTTTATAAAAAAGAGGCTTCTCGTTTATTTAGTTGGGACTTATATAGTTCGGTTATTAACGCGTACAGTGGCAGTCTTGAAACCTTGCTTGCCATTGGTGGTGGTGATGGCGGTACAGAAAATCCCGATGCGTCAAATATGCGATTTAAGCCTGTTGTAAAATATTTTGGTCCGTATGAATTACCGGCGAATGGTAAGAGAACTATTAGTTTTGACATGCCTGAATATGTTGGAGCGGTTCGTGCTATGGTTGTTGCTGGACGAGACGGTGCGTATGGTATTTCTGAATCATCGGTACCGGTAAAAAGCGATTTAATGGTATTACCATCTCTTCCTCGTACCTTAGGGGCTGAAGAATCACTTGATGTGCCGGTAACTGTTTTTAACGGAACAGATAGAAAACAAACGGTAGATGTACAGTTGTCTTCTCGAGGGGCAATTACTATGTCTCAAAAGAACAGCATAGAAGTTGCTGCAGGAAGCGAGGGCACAACTGTCTTTAGAGTAAACTCAAAAGAGCTTGGTTGGTCAGATGTTACCGTTAATGCAAACATGGGTAGTGTTTCTACTTCGAGTACCACCAGTATAGAAACAGTTTCTCGGGGTATTCCTGTTTTTGAAACTGCACCAATTATGTTAAATGCACGATCAGAAGAGACCATTACTCTAGACCTTGTTGCCGAGCCTTCGTCACTCGAGTTTATGGTGGAGCTATCTTCGATACCGCCAATTGATATTTCTAATAGACTTTCGTACTTAGTGCGATATCCACATGGCTGTATTGAGCAAATTACTTCGGCAGGATTCCCTCAGTTGTATGTGGCAGATTTTGCTAACTCCGGTGCGGAAGAAGTTGAAAGAATTAAGAAAAATGTACAAGCCGTACTGGATAAGTACTCTTCGTATCAAACTCCGTCCGGTGGATTTGCCTATTGGCCGGGTGGTAGCTCTCCACATGCTTGGGGTTCTAGCTATGCCGGTCACTTTATGATTGAGGCAAAAAAAGCCGGTTATACGGTACCCGAGAGCATGTACAATTCTTGGCTCAACTGGCAAAAACAACAAGCTGCACAGTGGAACTCTTCTAATAATGCGAGCGAAAATACGCAAGCGTATCGACTCTACACCCTTGCTTTAGCAGGTGCGAGCGATATTGGAGCTATGAACCGCTTAAATACTTCGAGAGATTCTGATGCGACCAAAACGCTTATGCTTGCAGCCGCTTACGCTGTTGCCGGTCATAAAAGTACTGCCGAAAAGGTAATCGATAATCTCGACGATAGAATTTCTTCGTATAGAGAAACCGGCGGCACCTTTGGTTCAAGTACGCGCGACTTAGCAATGCGTTTATACGTGTACAATATGTTGGGCGAAAAACGCAAAGTAGCAAAAGATGTAAAAGAGCTTTCCGAAATTTTATCTTCGGATCAGGGGCTCAGTACACAAGCAATTTCGTGGAGTTTTATCTCTTTATTGCCATACTATAAGGGAACTAAGTTTCAAGAGATTGCCTACTCAATTGTGCAAGATGGTAAAACAATTTCTGATAGTTTTACCGGTGGTAGCACCACAGTAGCATTGGTTCCGTCAAATACCGGCTCTCATTCAGTTGTGGTAGAAAATACCGGCAAAGTACCGCTCTATGGCAAGGTGCTTGTAAAGGGTATGTCTATACCGGGCACAGAAACACATAAGAATAATGAGCTTGAATTATACGTTACCTACTACACAGAAAATGGCTCAAGAACTACGCCCGATAAGTTAAAAATTGGCGACAATTTTACAATCAGAATTTCGCTCGAAAACTTGGACGATGAAAAAGTAGAAAACATTGCGCTTACACTGCCTATTCCTACCGGCTGGGAAATTCTTAATGAGAGAGTAGGCTCTGCAAACTATGCAGGTTCCGATGCGTATGATTATCAAGATATACGCGATGAAGCAATTTATACGTACTTTTCTCTCGAAGAATGGGACGAAAAAGTGTTTAACTTTAGCGGAACAGTTACCCATACAGGTGACTTTAGTATACCGGCAATTCATGCTGAGGCAATGTATGACGACACTTACTCCGCTGTATACCCCGGTGTAAATGCTGGAAGGAACTAATCTCAGTATAAAAAGAGTCTGCTATGCCTTAGTAGGCTCTTTAG
>CAYJNB010000127.1:0-6137 GCA_964371205.1 uncultured Treponemataceae bacterium | reverse complement strand
CAGGCGTAGCAGTAGAAAAGCTCATTCTCAGAAACGATGAAATACCTTATCTTAATGAGGTAAAAATAGAAAACAGACGAGATGAATAGCGAAAGCCCCATTACACAATGTTGTGTAATGGGCTTTATGCCTCACTAGACTTGTTCAAATACCCTCATACCTAAAACGTCTTTTTACCTTCTGAATTAATCTCTATGACAATTGGACACTATTATATCAATAATTTTTAAAACGGTTGTATCAGAAATTTCTAAACTCAAGCATTTTGTATGTGGCTTTCAATATCTGAAGCTGTCATCCCTTTTGAATACATTGACAAAATCTTTTCTTCGATGTCTTTTTTTATCCTTGTTTGATTTTTCTTTAAGATAATCGAACAAAACTCGACATTGCGATCGCTTAGAGTTGCAATCTCTATTTCACCAAAACTTGTTTTTAGAGCTTTTCCCGTCTTGTAATTTCTTAGGGCTTCAGTCATTTCCATTCCTACCTCCGATTTGTATACATCGTCATTCGGCATTTCGGAGGTTTACACAAAATTAGGGAGCATCGCTAAAATATTCATCATCAGAGACAATTTTTACCTTATTTATATCTATAAAACTAATATCAACTAATTCATCAACTCCTAGCTTTTTTAAATTAGGCAACTTTCCCAAGATACTTATATCTGTTATAGGATTATCTCTTAAATCTACTTCTTCAAGCTCTTGTAAATCTGCCAAAAGACTTATATCAGATATTTCATTATTGCGTAAATGTAATTTCTTTATTTTTGTCAAATTCGAGAGAGGTATTATATCTGTAATATTATTTTCATCCAAATCTAGCACTACTAAATCTGTTAAATTTCTTAAACCATCAATGTTATCAATATAATTCTCGGATAAAAATAATTCTTCTAAACCTGTTAAACTCGACAAAGGACTAGTGTCATTTATCCTATTTTTGGCCAAGTTCAATTCTTTTAATGCAGACAAATTTCCTAAAGCTTTTAAATCTTGAATTTGATTTGAAGAAGCGTCAAGAAAATGTAACTTACTAAGATTTATTAGAGGGTTAATATCACTTATCTGATTTCCATTTAGTCTTAGTGTTGTTAGTTTTTCCAAAGCTGAAAGTGATTCTATATTACTAATTTGATTCCCAGTTAACTGTAATCTTTGTAAATTCATCAACCCTGCAAGAGGCTGTATATTACTAATTGATGCCAAGCCCAATTGTAAAACCTCCAAATTATACATCTCTGATAAAGGAGTTATATCTTCAAGCAACCTTCTCCCTCTACTATGCGAAAAGCCCAGATTTGTTAAACTTGTAAAATCGATAATATTATCAAGTTCAACAACATTCCAATCTAAAGATATACTTTCTATATGCCTCACCTCGCTTTGCATAATAGGTCCAGTAGTCTTTTTTAATTTTCTTCGCACATCAGCTTCAAAAGCAGAATCTTTCCACACAATTTCAGAATCATCTGTTATATCAAGAAAATGGCCGTAAATCCATGCTTCACCAAAATCAGAGGCACGTACCTTATACCAATAATCTTCCATATCACCGATTTTTTGCTTTTCTGCACTTTGGTCTAACACAATCAATTCTTCACCGCTGTTTAAAAGTGTAATCGTTTCACTTTCTAAATTTGGCTCTGTTCTTAATCGCACATTAGTGTCATTAATAATTGCAATATGATTTTTGTCTTTTATACTCTCATTACCAATTTCTATCTTTTGATTTTGATTATTCTTTACATCTTCTGCAAAAGATGTAACAGACTTTGTATCAGAAGTTTCATCAAAATTAACTTCCAGTGACTTCTTGCTACAAGCAAAAAAAAGCAAAACAAATATCAAAATAAAACCTATTTTTTTCATTCTAACTCTCCCTCATAAGTGTAATTTATATTAAAGTAGTAAATCTTTAATTTATTAGAATAATAATTATATCAACCCACTCTAATGGATTATCCTACATGTCCATCTATATCAACTGCAATACCTATTGAGAATCCTAAAGGTAGAAAAATCCTAAGAACAAAGTGTTTGTTACACTGTCTACATTCACATTTGAAAAACCTCAAATACCTGTGGCTGCGCATGTATGTTTCTATTGTCGTTACATACAAGCATGCTACAAAAGAATAATAGAAATACAATTACTATTTTGCTTTTCACAACTTACTCCTTTAATTTCCAATTTACATACTTAGAATTCTCTATTTTAACATAACCTTTTTCAATTCTTGGCTCTACATTACTAGGCAATGATAGAATTTCTAATGGGTCTGTTTTTATACCATTAATTTCAACTCTAAAATCTAAATGATTACCAGTAGATTTACCTGTATTACCTACAGTCCCGATTTGTGTTGACTGAAGTACTGTGTCTCCTACACTCACATTTATCTCATGCAAATGTGAACTTCGCGTTATAATCCCATTCCCATGATTAATTTTGACATTATTTCCGTAACCTGAATTACTTTCAGTTACTTCAATTACTGTACCTGATTTTATAGGAAAAACAGGTGTTCCTTCGTCGGCTCCAACATCAATTGCTCCAGTATGATCTGCGTTCTGATATTCCCCTTCAGCATCATAATAATCATACATTCCAGAGGCTGAAGTAAGCCTTCCATCATCTTTTATAGGAAATTGGTAAGTAGTACCAGTACTATCATCACTCCTTTCTGGTAAAACGGTATCTACAGCAGCCACATCACTAAAGCTCCCCACCTCTGCTCCTACGGCAGGCTCTGTATTGCCTACAACTTCTTGCCCATCGGAAGTCACATTCTCAGTAGTATCATTTTGCATTACATTACTTTCAGCCTCTAAGCTCCTAATAAACCAATAAGCATCTGCATTTTCTTTCTTTAATCTATTAATAAAATCTTTTTCGTTATACGGTATCAGAGGTAAATATACTCCTCCCATAGGCGTAGGTACAAACGTTTTATCCCAATCAAGGCTTTTAAATATTTTTTCTTTTACGGTCTCAAGACTTGTATGCTCAAGAAATTTTTGTGCACGAGTATAATTTATTCCTACTTCATTGTAGTACATATTCATAGCAGTCAGTAAATCTAACCCTTTTGTTTTCATAATGTACGTAATATTTTCTGCATCTAAATCGGCAATATAATCATCTTTCCCAAAACTAGTCTTTCCTTCATCACCTCGTATAGTCGCATCTCCTAACCACCCTGCCATATCTTCTCGGTTTTCATCTCCACCAAGCCACAAATTAGCAAGTATACCATTTTTATCTAAATCTGTAGCTAAAATTGCAGATGTTGTAATAAATTGATGTGCAATATCTCCCTTTCCAAACAATTGCTTCATTTGTGCATTCCACAAAACAATAAATTCTACATCACTTAGTGGGGTTATTACACTATGCCCTTTTTCGTAATTTACTTTCATATCACTATAGCTTTTAAGTTCATCCTTAGGCACACTATTTTTACTATACTCATTATTTTTTATATATAAGGCTTTTGTATAAGCTGAAATCTGATTTTGTAGTCGTATCTTATAGCGCAAATAATGGTAATCTTCACTGGTAAGCCCTAATATACTTGTAAAATATACTTTTTCATCATAACCATCTAAAACTTTACCTGCAGTACTATCCCACTCAAAATTATCATAAGTAAATCCCCCAATTAATCTTGCAAACATATAATCTATCTCTTTTTGCGGTAAATAAGAATATTTACTTTTTAAATTAGAATATACACTGCTCATAATTTGTGCCGTTCTATCTTCAAGAGAAAATTGTTCTTTTAGGCTAGCTTCAAATGCTATAACACTAGGGCTTTCTACTATATCTTCTCTAAATACTATAATATCTCCAACTTGAATTTTATTAAAATTTCTGTCCCCTCTATCTTTATAAATTTCACTACCTAAAGAGTTAGTAGAATTTGTTCTCATTATTCTTTTTGCATCTATAAAAGAGGCCTCACCATATAAAAATGCATTCAATTGACTCGCCGTTGCGCCACTTTTTGCCCTAAACATTCCTTGCCCAATGTAATCCCAATAATCCAAGTTGTGATGTTTTACTGTTACGGGATTATTAACACTGTTCCTTATTTCGCTCACCAAGGTTATACCCATATTTTCACTTAGAAACCTTATGAGTGTAGTTACTAAGGCATAGTGTTCATAAAACTCTTCATCTCCTATAGTATTTAAGGTGTTCAAATATTCTGCACCTGAGTTTGCAAATTCTAGTATATCCTTTAAGAGAGTAAAAAAATGCTCGTATTTGCGTTTGATATCATCTGTAGCACCTTCTTTTATCTGCAATAATTCTTCTTGTAATAGTCCAATATCCAAAAAAATTGACTGTAAATGTGCAATTTCTGTACTTCTATCGTTTTGTTCTGTTCTTCCGCTCATTATGTCCTCAACCATTCTTCATATACACATAATAGTTTTAGGTACTCTTTTTCACCTAAAACAAGCCTCTGGTCTTGTATCCATTCTTCAATATACCCTTTTACCCTTGCTGCATATTCTAGTTTTTTTGATTGTCTAAAACTATATCTATTTCCATTTACCTCTATGGTTATTATGGGATCATCTTCATACTCAGCTCTTTTTTCTCCCATTTCGGCATCCAACTCAAGTGTATCTTTTGTAATGTTTGGGTGTATTAAACCTTCTTTATGCTGTGCTACGTGGGTTAGCTCATGTGCTAATAGTTTTCTCCCCTCTTCACTGTAAGGATTGTACGCATTGCTTCTAAAATATATATGGTCTGCTAATGTTATTGCTAAGGCATTGTAAGAGCGTGCTATTTCATCTGCATATCCACCACTATGTATTGTTACCCCTGCTATATCCCTCTTGTGTTCTGTTCGGAATTGCTGTATTGCTACCGTTTCTAAAGGAAAAACCCTGTCCCCTCTGGGGTCGCGTGCTACAACTTTTTCAGGTCGTTGGTATTCTGCAAACTCATTAGATTTTTTTGCTTGCAATCCTGATTGTAATAATGCATCAAAAAAACTTCCACTAGAAAGCATTGTATTTAATTGTATAAGAACTTTATCAAAACTTTTTATTTTGCTCAAAATATTTATCTCCAAATGTTATCACAATATATTTTCACTTGTACTAAACCTACATTTTTCATGATAAAATAAAAAATATTTGCCAAAATACTTGTATATTCATCACTTTATCTTACCTATCAAAATAGGTTTTACTTTGTTGTAACTCAAATTTTCCCAAGTTATCAGGGCTAAATCTCGTATTAAACTTGTTATGAGTAAACCAATCGGCTAACACTTTATCGTATAATACCCACTCTCTTAGCACATAAACATCATCCATTGTCAGTCCAAAATGACGAAGAAACTGCTCTTTTTCTTCGTCTGTGTTGTAGTCTATAGAACCTTTACTGCTATCAGTTTCAAATACTCCATCCACGATAGTACCAAATACTCTATAATATTCCATTCTTTCTTTTAAGCTTTTATTTTCAACATCGTAGTAATACACTATTATAAAAACGTCTTTATGTGGCTGGTCTGAGTTCCTTATTATTTCTGTACTATAATATATATGGAAAGCACCGTATGTAGCAAGATCATAGGTTTCATTTATATATGGTCCCAATGGGCTTTGAATATCTATCCAAAGTTTTTCATTTGGTAGTTTATAAGGCGAGTTAATATACTCAGTATAATAGTAGGCACTATGAACATATGGATTTCCCCAAAGTCCACCTCCTCCGCCATTGTATCTGATTTGTGGATTGCTTTTCTCTTTTATACCTAGCTTAAATGGATATAGCTTTCCAGTATTATTTGGATATGCATTTGCATAGTAGATATGGTCAAATACATTTTGTACTAATATAAAGTTTATGTACACAAAGGTTCCACCAATAAAAAGTGCTAACAATATTAGCGCTACATGCCATTTTTTTAGCTCTTTTTTTGTAAACGGTAATTTCATATGTTACGGCCTCTACTTTATTTTTTATTTCTCATTTCTTTTAATGCTTGTGCAAAATCTACACTCATTCTCTTTACATCATCTTCATCTGCCAAAAAACTATGTGTTTCTTCATCTGCGTGTCCTATGTCATGGCTTGCGCTTCGTGCCAATACAGGGCTT
>CAYJNB010000126.1:2846-6196 GCA_964371205.1 uncultured Treponemataceae bacterium | reverse complement strand
TAGACGAAGTAGAGACACTAGATGAAGTTGAGCCTGCTACAGACATTGAAGCTGTCGAAGAACTTGATGAAGTAGAGCTTGCTGCAAACATTGAAGCTGTTGAAGAACTAGATGAAGTTGAAGAACTAGACGAAGTAGAGACACTAGATGAAGTTGAGCCTGCTACAGACATTGAAGCTGTCGAAGAACTTGATGAAGTAGAGCTTGCTGCAAACATTGAAGCTGTTGAAGAACTAGATGAAGTTGAAGAACTAGACGAAGTAGAGACACTAGATGAAGTTGAGCCTGCTACAGACATTGAAGCTGTTGAAGAACTTGATGAAGTAGAGCTTGCTGCAAACATTGAAGCTGTTGAAGAACTTGATGAAGTTGAAGAACTAGACGAAGTCGAAACACTAGATGAAGCTGAGCCTACTACAGACATTGAAGCTGTCGAAGAACTTGATGATATTGAAACATTAGACGAAGTCGAAACACTAGATGATGTAGAGCTTGCTGCAAACATTGAAGCTGTCGACTCAACAGATACAAGTATTTTACCAGAAGGTAGTGAATCTACGGATGGTTTTGTTGAATTTAGCTTTTCTGGAATTATTAACGAAGATACAAAGAAATCTATTGATACTTTATCTATAAAAACTGATGAAGTTTTAGTAGACTCTAATTTTATAGAAGTCCCTGAAGACTCTCTAACAAATACAGCTCCTATCGATTTGACAGGAGACTTTATTGAAATATCCTTCGTCTCTAACGATACTGTTGATGTTCTTGAAGACAGACCTCAAGAAGAGATGGCAGAAGAAATTTTAATTGCAGACTCATTTAATGTAGACGAAGTTATTAGTAAGTTACAAGAAATTGACGAAGCTGAGGAATTTGCTGAACTAGAAGAACTAGAGGAAATTAATTCAGCTGAAGATATGCATCCTTTCCATTACTACAGTCTCTTTAAAAATATTAAGGTAACTACTCAGTCTCTCTTTAATAAACCAACGCCAGTAGAAGAAATAGTAGCTGAGCTAGAAGAAGTACAAGAAGACGTTATAACTGAAGAAGATGGTATTTTTAGAATAAACACCGCTAGCACTACTTCAAACCCACAAGATAAATTATTTAAACAACTTGTCGATTCTGTCTTAAAATGATATGATATTATAATGAAACACACAGCAAAACTTAGAGTTCGCTCGTATGAATGTGATTCTTATGGGCATGTAAACAATGCAAATTATCTGAATTATTTAGAGTTTGCTCGAATGGATTATCTATACGATATCGGCTTTGATTACAATGGCATGTTTGAAGCAGGATACAGATTATATGTTACCCAAATTAACATTTCGTATAAAGCATCTGCCTTGTTATATGATGATTTATTAATTGATACAGAAACCGTTAAGCTAAAAAAAATAAGCGGTACATTTTTGCAAAAAATCTACAAAAAAGATGGAACTGTATGTGCAGAAGCTGAAGTAAGCTGGGCATGTGTAAATAAAGACGGGCGCCCAACTAAATTTCCAGAAGAATTTATAGTAGAAGGACTCCTCCCTACTTCTGAATAGTAAGTGGATTCTCAATAATTGTAAGACCAAAACGTGCAGCGTATTCGCGCGCGTTTTTGGCGTACGCAAGTACATTCTCGCTCATATGAGCGTCCGAATTACAAATAACTGGCACGTTCTTTTTTGCTACTAATTCCCAAAAGTTATCCATCGGATAATAACCTTGTGGGCCTCTATTAAACTGATACTTTCTATACAGACCAAGCCCATTTACTTCCATTGGTAAGTTACAATCAATAGCTGCATCCATAATTGCGCACAAACAAGCCTTAGTTTCATCATTCCAACCAAACTCCCCTGCCATAAGTAAATCGGGGTGAGCTATAAAAGAAAATAAGCCAGATGCTATTCCCTTAATAGTTAGCTCAGTGTAAGGCTTAATTAAATTCTTGTCAGTAACCTCAGGTGCATAAATCCAAACAGAAGATTTATCATCATACACCCAATGTGCACCATAAGCTAAATAATCAGATTGTAGTTCGCCTAGTAAATAATCTCTATACCAAGAATCATACTGTGGCGCCCATTCACACTCAAAACCCGCATAGACAGGAAAATTGGCCTCTAGAGCGGCCTTTCTAACACTTTTGATATAATTTGGTGCCTGAGCAACTGTCATGCGGCTACCTAACCACGTAGCATCACCTAAGTACGGACAATGATCAGAAAAACCCAATGCGCTGCAGCCATCTTCTTTTGCCTTTAATACATAATCAATTGGCTGGCCATACGCATGCTTACAGAGTTCCGTATGTGTATGAAAATTAGAAATCATATAAGAAGTATAGTAAGTTTTTAATAAAAATACTAGTTTTTTTTAAATTATATTAAAAAAATACAAAATTTTCTCAGTCGATTACTATATATATACTATATGTTTTGATAAAAATATAAGGAGTATGTATGAAAAAAATTGAAGACCATGGATTCCCTTTTTCAATTCCATTGGCTGATGGGACGGAGATATTATCACCTAAGGTTGACTTTGCATTTAAAAAATTGTTTGGCTCAGAAGAAAATAAACAAATACTCATCGCCTTCTTACAATCAATATTGAGCATACCAAAAGAGGATTACGTTGCCTATACAGGCATCGTATAATTACACAAGAAACTGAGGCAACTATCGAGTTTGCAAGCAAACTCGTTTTAAATGGGTTACCCTGTGGCATGGAGGCCACCGAAACTGAGATACCCGCGAGTTTGACAACGTCAAACTCGGTAAGTTTTTTACGCATGGAGGCGGAAAAAACGACAGATGCAACTATTGCCTAAATTAAACTATACCAGTAGAATTGTATATTATATTTCTAACCTTATTAACTCTCAAATAAAAAAAGGTGGTGATTATACAAACATACCAAAAACAATTTCCATATCCATCTTGAATTTTAAACTAATCCATGATAGCATAAAATATAAACACGTCTTTCATTTACATGACAGAAAAGAAAATGTTGAACTTACGGATTTAATTGAAGTAATTACCCTTGAATTACCAAAAGTGCCGGAAATTGACAATGGTGATAGCATAATACCCTGGTTACATTTTATCAACGCCGACGATAAGGAGAATTTAATGGAAGTTATAGAAAAATACCCACATCTAAAAGAGGCATATACTAAACTCCAAGAATTAAGCCTAGACGAAAATGCGATAACAGAATACAACCTTAGACTCAGAGCATTCTACGATGAAACTACTATGCTTAACGAAATGGAACGTAGAAAGGTTGCTTTAGAAGAAATGCAAACCAAAATAAATACATATCAGATTGAATTTGAAAAT
>CAYJNB010000126.1:0-2746 GCA_964371205.1 uncultured Treponemataceae bacterium | reverse complement strand
AACTACTCAAGAACTAGATAAAACACGTCAAGAACTGGAACTTACACAACGAACTGCTCATCTAGATAAAATACAAACAGCTAAGAATATGAAAGATTCTGGAATAGAATTATCGGTAATTACTCACTGTACAGGACTTGCAGAAGCCGACATACAGAGTTTATAACACACTGCTTCAATATGTCTGTATGGTCGACGAAGAAAAAAGACCGCCCGAAAGCGGTCTTTGTCGAGTTCTCTTTAATTAGAACTCGGTAGTCGTGCAAATATTTGGCTTAACTTACGTTATGCCTGTATGGACGACGTACGTATCTTAGAAGTTCATTGTCCAAGAAATAGGAACACACCAATTTGTTAGACTATCTTCGTCATCGCCCAAAATTGCAAGATGAATCTCAGCACCAATTGCAACAACTCCTACACCCATATCATATTCAACACCAGGCTTAAAAGAAATTAGTTGATCAGCATCATTCTCAGCACCTTCTTTTGCAAACATTGTATAGAGAATGTCCAGAGCAGGAGTAATCATACCTACTGGATAAGCTAACCCAACTTTAGCAAAAATAGGTAAGCCTTCAATATCAAGCTCATCAGATTGAAGTGGTAACATAGCAGATACTTCTGGAGCTACTGAAAGACCTGCAAAATTCATATCACCAATAAGACCAAACATCATATAGTCATCATAATAATCTGTTTCAGATTCTGTAGTATAAGAAACATATGCACCAAGAGAACCTACAGGAAGTCCTAAGTAGTTAAGGGTACCAGTAAATTGCATAGCATCTGTTCCTAAAACATTGATTTTAGCAATAACACCGGCATCAAACATGTCTGGCATTGCATACCCTACCGCAATATTCATCGGAATAAATGATGCATTTTTAGTAGATGTTGAGTAATCAACATCGTTAATTGATTCATCAGTTGGGAGCACAATAGCTGCTGTTAAATTTTCAACACCAGTAAACATTACCATAAAACCAGCATTTACATAACGAGTAGGATTCCCCCAGAATTCATCAGCTTTATCATTCATAGATGTTGCTTGTTCTTCGTCCCACCAAATTGTTTCTACACCAAATGATTGCTCTAGGTGAGTACCTGCTGCAAATTCAAAACCAGTAACAGGGCGAATATATGCATTAATTTGAGTGTCATCGTTTGCTGTTAAAGTCCAACTAGAAATTTCTGTGCGTGCTTCTGCCGTATCTTCTGCCCACTCAGGGTTTAATGCAAACCGAACATTACCAGTAATGGTAAACATATCAGAAACAATTTCTGCGCTTGTTGCATTTCTAATGTAATTAAGCCCAACAGCTGAATCTTTAGCATAATTACCATTTCCAAACTCAGCTTCTGTTGTATTAGAAACAGAAATTTCTTGTGCAAAACCTGTAGATACTGCAAGAACCATTGTTAGAATTAAAATAAGTCTTTTCATTCATTTCTCCTATTGTTTTTTTAAACTAATTTTTGTTAGTTTACTATAACAAACTCAAAGTGTCAAGACCAAAAAAAAGACCGCCCGAAAGCGGTCTTTGTCGAGTTCTGCTTAAGCAGAACTCGGTAGTCGTCCAAATATTTAGCTTAACTTACGTTATGCCTGTATGGACGACGTAAATTAGAACATCATTGTCCAAGAAATTGGAACTATCCATTGGTTTTGTGAATCAATTTCATCACCTTGCATTTTAAGGTCAATTTCTACACCAATTTTTGCAGTACCTACGCCAAAGTCATAAGCGAATGCAGGTTTGAATGTTAAGTACATATCAGCATCTTTGGTTGTGTAACCAACTGTTGCTGTTTCTAATGTTCCAGCCATTGAGTAGAGTACGTCTAATGATGGAGTCATAACACCCATTGGGTATGCTAAACCAACTTTTGCGAATAATGGAAGCCCACCAGTTTTAACATCTGTAAGATTTAGACCTTCGTAGTAACCTTTTGAGTCAGATGGAAGGAATACAGAAACTTCTGGAGAAACTTTTAATCCTGCGAACATCATGTTACCTGAAACACCAGCCATCATGAATCCGTCTTTAACATCTTTGTCAGTTTCTGTTGCATAAGTAAAGTATGCACCAATTGTACCCATAGGAAGACCTAAGTAGTTACCAGTTGCAGTAAATTGCATTTGGTCTGTACCCATAACGTTAAGTTTAGCAATAACACCAGCTTCTACCATTTCTGGCACTGTGTAACCAACTGCAAAGTTCATAGGAAGAATAGCTGCTTTTTCAGTTGTTGTATAGTAAGCATCTGAAGAAGCTTTAGTTCCGTAATCTTCATCAGTAGGAAGAACGAAAGCTGCTGTTAAGTTTTCTACACCTGTATACTTAACCATGAAACCTGCATTAACATAACGAGTTGGGAAAATGTACTGTTTTGCATTGTTGAATGAGATAGCATTCTTTTGCTCTTCATCCCACCAGATTGATGTTGCACCAAGAGTTTCTTCTAAGTGTGTACCTGCTGCAATTTGGATACCTGCAATAGGCTCTACATAAGCATTGATTTTTGTGTCATCATTTGCACTTAATGTCCAGTAACTAATTTCTTCACGTAATGTTTTACCATCTTCTGAATTAGCGAATACTGGCTTTAATGCGAAACGTACTTGACCTGTTACTTTGAACATGTCGCCTACAATTGTTGCACTTGAAGCATTGCGGAGGTAATTCAACCCTACATTAGAAGATTGCTCTTCTCCTGCGTATACAGTACCAAACTCAAGCTT
>CAYJNB010000125.1:0-6218 GCA_964371205.1 uncultured Treponemataceae bacterium | reverse complement strand
ATAGGTATATCTTCTAGTGCAAAAAGACTAATAACTGGTAGTCGTTTAATAAATGAGGCTAATCTTGCTTTAACAAAATCATTTGAAGAGATTGAATTACCAATAGTTGCATTCCGCGTTAATACAGATAAGTATAGAAAATACTTAAATGAAGAGCTTCGTCTTGGATTACCTGATATCAAAGAAGAAGTAATAGGAGAATAAGTACATATAATATAACAAAAAAAGCTTATGACATACGTTGGTATGCATAAGCTTTTTTTTAAGTTTTACTAAAATTTATTCTACATCATCTTCTTCACTTGAAAGACCTGAAGTACTTAAAGATAAATCTTCTTCTAAAAATGACTCATCTATCTTTTCTGACTCAACAACATCAAGCTGCTCTTCTAATTCTGCAATGTATTCATGTTCAGGAAATTTCACCTTAAATTGAGCAAATGTTGTTGTAGCATTCTCGTTATCTTCTAAAAAGATATATAATAAGACTAAGTTTCTCAAAAGTATGGGATCATAATAGTCTTTTGAAAGTAAATCATTATATAAACTTATTGCACTTTCTGCCTTCCCAAGAGAAGCTAGTACATATGCATACTGTATTACTAAATGAGTATTCTCTGAATCGCTTTGCATTAATGACTTATAAACACTCTCTGCACTTTCTAGATCATCAAGAAAAACATAGGCACGCGCAAGTTTATATTTTGCCTGTAAGGCAAGTTCATCGTTGTTTGCAGCTTTTTTATAATACTCAACGGCTTTTGAATAATTTTCTAAGTTAAAATATTCTTCTGCAATTAGGTAATACTCAGTTGTTATATTAGAATATATTGTTTCCCCTTCTCCTGGAATGGAAGCACTCTCACAGTTCAAAAAAAGAAAACATACAAGTATAGCAAATATGGATACAGCAAAACGATTCACTTATCTATTACCCAAAACTGTTTGTTCTATTATTCTTAGTTGTGAACGATATAATCCTGCAATGTTTGAGCCGTAATCAGCAAGTAACTGAATAATATTACGTGGTGTATCTTCAAAATCCTTACCGTTGAGTCGATCCCCTGCGTCCCCAAGACCAGGCATAATATATGCTGCAGTATTTAGAACAGGATCCATCCAAAGAGTATATACTTCGCAATTTTCTAGTGTTCTAACAACTTGTAGACCACCTTTTAACGAAGCTAAAACGTTAAAAAACTTTATTGAACGTGGTTTTACACCGTTATCTGTTAAATATTTTACAACTGTAGCGAGAGAGCCACCTGTTGCGTTCATAGGGTCAGCAAAAATTAAATCCTTTCCATCAAGCTGTTCAAGATTAAAATATGAATTATCTAAATCAAGTATATATTCCATATCTGTTTCGCCTTTTAAATCATCTCTCTTTATTTTAAACAAAGCAAAAGGAGTTACATAACCATGTGAGGAATACTCTTCTATTTCTTTTGACATTATCATTGATGGTAAGAGTGCACCTCGAAGCATAACACACATAACAGTATTCTCGATTTTATAATCAATATCCGGTATTTTATGCACAGAATAGTTTTGCACAGGTAATGTAACTGGTGTTTTAACTACTAAATAGTTCTTATTATCCGAAGGTCCAGAAGTATATGCAAGTCTAAATAGCATTTCGTATGCACGTTGTGAGTAGTATAAAAATTCATGATGAGAGGTACGTATATCTCTAAGTTTTGCAATTACACGTGAAGCCTCTGCATGACTTTCTTTTTCTGCTTCAAAAGAAAATACTTTTAATGCAGGCACTTGCTTGCAAATTTCTTGCATAAGTTGGCCCATTTCGTTAAAAAGCGAAATAATCTTTTTTTCTTCAGTTGCTAAAGTTGAACTAAATCCACCTGCTTCTATAATCTTAAAGGAGTTTAAAACCTTTTCGTATAAGGTATCCATTTGTTTTAAATATTTTTGATCTGCTTCAGTTAAATAGCCATCAAGTGATTCTGCTTTTAAGATGATTTTATTTTCCATTAGTATTCTCCTTCGTATTTTCGATTATAGATTATAGCAATTGACTAATGTTTTCAAGGCTTAACATCATGTTTTCTATTATAATATAAGATCCTTCGGAACTAATTACCAAATCATCGGATGAGCCAAAAAACAATGAATTCATCAACATTACGGTAGTTGTAACAAGGCGAGGATTATTAATTTTTATTGTAATGTTCGTTGAGTATGCAATCAGCTCATTATTTGCATTATAGACTGGAGTTAACTGTCCTGCTGCCTGCTCAATTGGTAAGGTCATAACATTACCAAGAATTAAGCGTGTATACTCTTGTGGATTCGGTATATAAAAGCGAACAGATTGAGGCTTAGAGTTTAATATAGATTTTACTGGCTCCTCGATTGTATAGCCCACATAACCCGAGCCTGCTCTTTCTAAAATTGTTTCAATATTATTAAATGAAGCAAATAAGAGGTTGGATGTAGGAATCGCAGTTTGTATTGTCGTTATGCCAGCATCAGCTTCATAATATGTAGTATAGGCCTTTGATAATGGCAAAGATGACTCAAATGAGGTATTTTGCCATCCCTTACTTTTTGGAAATATTATTGAAGAAAAGGACTTGGGGAATACTCCATGAGCTGCAAAAGAAACATCTGCATTAAATGGAGAAATGGCACCATACACTGTTGTAGTTCGTTTTATAAATCTATCAAGTGTATCTGGTTCAACATATTTTGTTGCAATATCCATAAATAGAGGCTCATTACTTTCTAAAGGGATAATTACATAGATATTTTTATCTGCTGCAAGTCCTTTAGAATCCATATCCATAAACCAAGACAAAATTTGCTCTGCTGGTAAGTTTTCTTGAGGTAAACGAGATGCACAGCTAGAAAATAGTAAGGCAAATACAAAAATAAAAGCAGAAAACAATCTAAAATGAGACTGGCTCAATTTACTTGCTCTCTGCTTATTATTCATTTCTTTAATTATACAATTATTCTTATTCATACTATATAACACTTTACAGTCTGAATAAAAAATTGTCAATCTATATAACGTACATCTATACTCGCTCTACTGAGGCTTTCCAAACTTGGTCACCCGATTCTATGTCGGTACCGTCTAGTGTTTCTTTCCATTCAACCTTGTCTGCAAGTGTTTCGTTACAAATGTAGTCCTTATTTGTGTCTAAGGCCTTTTTAAGCACTTCTGAGCCACTACAGCTTATGTTGATTCTATCGGTTACATCAAAGCCGTTTTCTTTGCGCATATTTTGTATTCCACGCACAAAGTCGCGTGCAAAGCCTTCTAGTTGCAATTCTTCGGTAATTTCGGTGTCGAGTGCTACCGTGAGTGTTCCCTCATTTATTGCACGCAGATTAGCCTTTTCGAGCCGCTCTACAACAATCTTATCGGTAGTTAGTTCAACGGTTTTTCCTTCCACATCGATAGAAAGTGTTGAGCCTTCTAAAATTGACTGTATATGCTCTGCGGTAAGGCTTGCAATCTTTGCAGAAGCTGCCTTCATTAAAGGACCAAGTTCCTTACCAAGCGTTCTAAAGTTTGCCTTTGCGCTGTATTCAACTAGTTCGTCTTCTTTTTCGTGGAAGATAACTTGCTTTACATTTAATTCTTCGCGTATGCTGTCTTCCATTTCTAGAAGTACTGCTTTTTCGTCTGGGTTACGAGTAACAAGCTCTACACTTTTGAGCGGTTGGCGAATCTTTAGGTTGTATTGGTAGCGTAGTGAGCGCCCCAGAGAAACCGCTTTTTGCACTGTTTCTACCTTAAACTCAAGAGCAGTATCGCGTAAGGCTTCTACCGCTACCGGATAATCTGCTAAGTGAACTGATTCTACGTCATCTTCGCTTCGTAGATTTATCCAAATACTTTCTGTAATAAATGGAATAACCGGAGCTGCCGTAAGCGCAAAGGTTTTTAGTGCATAATATAATGATTCGTATGCTTCTTTTTTATCGTTATCGTTTTCGCTCTTCCAGAAACGGCGACGACTGCGACGAATGTACCAGTTATTAACTTGGTCAATAAAGCCAATAATAGGATCAATTGCGCGGGACAAGTCGTAAGTATCGAGAGCCTCGGCTACGTCGCTTACCATTTTTTGAGTAATCGAAACAAGCCAGCGGTCGAGTACGTTTACTGGCTTTTGAGGATTTGCAGCATCGAACATTTTTGCCGTCGCCTTAACCTCGTCTATGTTTGCATAGGTTACAAAGAAACTATAGCTATTCCACAGTGGAATTAAGATGCCTTTAAGTACATCGCGAACTCCGTCATCACTGTATTTTAAGTCATCTGCCTTTACAACAGCCGAGTGCATTAAAAATAAGCGAATGGCATCGGCACCAAATTGCTCAACCGCAATAGCCGGGTCTGTGTAGTTACGTAAACTCTTAGACATTTTCTTACCGTCTGATGCAAGCACTAAACCGCTTACAATACAGTTTTGGAAAGCAGGCTTGTCGAGCAAGGCTGCCGCCAATACAGTGAGTGTATAAAACCAACCACGAGTTTGGTCTAAGCCCTCGGAGATAAAATCTGCCGGAAAGTGCTTTTCAAAATACTCTTTGTTTTCGAACGGATAATGGTTTTGTGCATACGGCATAGCGCCAGATTCAAACCAACAGTCGAGTACTTCGCTAACTCGATGCATTGTCTTTCCGCACGAACACGGAATTGTTATGTCGTCTACAAAGTGTTTATGTAAATCTTCTGGATATACGCCCGAAAGTTCTTTTAATTCGTCTCGACTTCCTACACAGATAGTATGCTTACAGTTTTCGTCTTCGCACTTCCATACGGGAATTGGGTTACCCCAAAAGCGGTTACGACTAATTGCCCAGTCACGAGCACCTTCGAGCCACTTACCAAAGCGACCATTTTTAATATGTTCAGGTTGCCAAGTGATTTGATTATTTGCATGGAGCAATTTGTCTCGAATACTTTCTACACCAACAAACCAGCTACCAATTGCGCGGTAAATAAGCGGACTACCACAACGCCAACAGTGCGGGTATGAGTGAAGAATTTGGTCGCGTTTTACGAGTTTTCCCTCGTTCTTGAGACGCTCCATAATTGCTTTGTCGGCATCTTTTACCATAAGTCCTTCGTAATCGCTTACCTCTGAAGTAAACTTACATTCACTGTCGATAGGACAAATTACCGGAATACCACTACCCTTAAAAACCTTGTTATCGTCTTCACCAAAGCCTGGAGCAGTGTGTACAATACCAGTACCGTCTGTAGTACTTACAAAGTCAGCGTTAAACACGCGGAATGCACCCAAACCATGCTTGGTATCTTCTTTAAGCTCGTCAAAATATGGGAACAGTGGCTCATAGCGCATATCTACAAGTTCGCTACCCTTTTTAGTCCAAACAATTTTGTATTCGCTTTCATCCTTGTAGTAAGCGCTTAGACGTTCTGCAGCGAGAATGTAGTACTCGTCTCCATCTTTTATTTTTACATAATCAATGTCAGGTCCCATGGTTAAACCAAGATTGCTTGGCAGTGTCCACGGCGTTGTTGTCCATGCTATAAGATAGGTATTGCCGTTAAGCACGTCTTTATCGTCGAATGATTTTGCAGATGGCAAGCCGTTTACTTTAAAACGTACCGTAATTGCCGGATCGTGTACATCTTTATAGCCACCAAGATTTAATTCGTGATTCGAGAGTACGGTTGAACAACGTGGGCAGTAAGGCAAAATATAGTATCCTTCGTACAAAAGCTCTTTTTCCCACAATTGTTTGAGTATCCACCAAATAGACTCCATATATTCTGGATCCATGGTTTTATAATCATTATCAAAATCAACCCAACGGCCAAGGCGTGTAATTGCCTCTCGCCATTCAGAAACATAGCGCAATACACTCGAACGACAAGCCTCGTTAAACTTATCTACACCAAATTTTTCAATATCTGACTTTGAGTTAAGCCCTAGCTCTTTTTCGATTAAGTTTTCTACCGGCAAGCCATGGCAATCCCAGCCAAAACGGCGTTCAACCTTTTTGCCCTTCATGGTTTGGTAGCGCGGAATAATATCTTTTATAGTACTTGGAATAAAGTGACCAAAGTGAGGTAAGCCCGTTGCAAACGGAGGGCCATCGTAAAACACATACTCAGGAGAACCCTGACGATTTTCGATAGACTTTTTAAAAATGTCATTCTTTTCCCAGAATGCTAAAACTTTTTTTTCTTGCTCAGAAAAATTAAC
>CAYJNB010000124.1:0-6273 GCA_964371205.1 uncultured Treponemataceae bacterium | reverse complement strand
GTCAGTAAATAATTGACATATATCTATGTCGACCCAATTCTCATTTAAGTACATAGTTACATTTTTTGTTAGATGAAGTGTCTCATAGTCAAGAGAACCTAGAACGCCTATTCCTAAGCCTAAAACCTTTTCACGTGGAATTTCATTTTCATCTAACGAGTCAAAAAGAACTTTTGTAGCAAGTTCAACAAACTGTTCGGGTAAAAATGTTCTTGACATAGGAAATTGCTTATTAAAGACAACAGTACCTTTAAAATTTGTAATAGTAACATTATAGCGTAATGCCCCAAAAGAGATTCCAGCTATATAAATATTTTGGACAATATCAAAAAGTAGAGGAGGTCTTCCTCCTGTTGAATTTGAAAAACCTACTTGAAAAATGAAGTCTATCTCCTGTAAAACAGAAATAATTCTGTTTAATGTAGAAAGTGTTAATCCACTGCTTTCTAGAAGGCGATTTTTTGAGACAGGTCCTTCTTTTTGAATACAATTTAAAACTTCAAGAGCAACAGGAGAGAGAGATTTTAGAGTGCGTAATACTTTATCATACATAAAATGAAACCTTAGATAATTGTTATAAAAGTATAGAAAGAAACTCTATGTTTGTCAATCAAATAACTAAAAAATCAACATCTTTTAACCAAAAAATAAAAAACAATTTAATTATTTGAAATAAATTTAGTCATTTTGTAAAAATATGTAAAATTTTTCTTGACAGATGAAAAAAACACAGATATTATTTCAAGTAGATTAAAGCTTTTATTCAAAATAATCAAAAGTTGTGTTTTTATGCAAAAAATATTTATAAAAACGTAGCTTTTGATTAAAAAAAACAAAAGGAGAATAAAATGGAAAGTACTGCTGTGGTTCCTGAAGAGCCAAAAAAAGTACGTTGTACCGGTAAAGACTACTTAAATATTTTTGGAGTTTTTACAAAACTAGGCCTTGTTGGGTTTGGCGGCGGAAATGCCTTGTTTGCCTTGTTCGAAAAGGAAATAGTCGAAAAGCAAAAGTGGCTTGAAGAGGATGAATATTATCAATTCATTGCTTTTAACAGCTTGATTCCAGGAGCTATGCCAATTAAATTTGCTGTCTGTGCAGTAATGAGAAAATTTGGTATCCTCGCTGCTATTTTGGGATCAATAGCTGTAACTTTGCCAACATCGTTGCTTTCGTTCATTTTGCTTACATTATTTTATACATCTAACCCTGATGTTATTAGCAAAATTGAGCTTGGAATTGCAGGTTGTTCAATGTTCATTATTGCTCTTATGTTTTTGTTCGTTGATAAGATATTTAAAAAAGCAGAGAAGATGGGCTATAAGAAAATTAGCTTTATTGTCTTTTTGGGTGCTTTTCTTTTAACGTGTGAAAACAATATACGTAATCTTTTTACAGCAGTTACAACAATTGCTGTTCCAAAAACAATCCCAATCATATTTAATGTTACAATGTTAGATTTGATGCTAACAGCACTTTTATTTGTAGTAATATTGTCTTTTACAACTAATAAGAAAATTCTATACAGCTCAGGCGCTATTATTGCATTATACATGGTTGCTAAAGGACGAAATAAATGGATACCAGCGGACTTAAACGTTGATTCATGGTGTGTTTGGGCGTTAGTTGCAATAGCGGTTATCTTGATGGTATCTAAGCTTCTTCAAAATAGATCTAGCAAAACAACGCTATCACTACGTTTACCATTTTTTAAGACAGGTGCTTTAACTTGGGTTGTTTCTTTTGTTGCTTCATTTTTAGTAGTTGCATTAATTCCTGTGTTTGTTCCAAATGCTCCATTTAGCGAATACTTTAAAATAGCTTGGGATTCATACATGAGTTCTGTCGTTTGTTGGGGTAATTATATTCCAATTTCTGAAGCATTCTTTGTTACCAATGGTCCTATATCTTCCGAAGTATTCTTTAACCGTATTTATGCAGTTGCAAATGCACTTCCAGGTGCAAACATTACAAAGGTAACTACCGGTGTTGGTTTTGTTCAAGGTTTTGAATACAGCTATATAGGAGCTATTCTCTATTCAATCTTAGGTTCAAATGCAGGTATGTTTGCAGGTATTCAAGCTGGAATTATGATGATTTTAGGATTTGAAAAACTCAAGAATAGCAAAGTTTTCGATCTTATTGACATTTATATTCGACCAATTTTCTGTGGTGCTATTATTTCTACAATTTTGAACTTGTTAGTTCAAGGAATTAGAATTGCTACAAAAAATGGTGTTTCTGGTGGCTTGGCAATAACAATATTAGTTGCCCTTCTTGTATTTAACTTTGCCTCACTAATTAAAAAATGGAAAATAAACGATGTTATTCTATTGTTTGGAAGTGGAGCCGTGTCATTCGCATTATTTAGTATGTTAATGTCAATGGCTGGTTAATTTTAGAAAATATTTTAGGAGATAAATATGGAGCGTTTAACGCAAGACGAAATACGTTACTTGGAAGATATGGCCTACGAAATTCGAGAAAAATCGATTTTTGTTGCAGCTTCCGCAGAATGGGGTCATCTTGGAGGGTCTTTCTCAATGGCTGAAATTTTAGCATGTTTATATTTTAGGCATATGACGGTTGATCCAAAAAATCCACAATGGGAACAGAGAGATCACTTTGTATTGAGTAAGGCACACTGTTCACCTGCTCTTTACGCAGCACTTGCTGTAAAAGGATTCTTCCCTATCGAAGATACACGAGAGTATGCAAAACTAGGAGGAGCTCCTTCACACTTAGACAAGACTGTTACACCTGGTGTTGATTGTTCTGGTGGCTCTTTAGGTCTCGGACTTTCGTATTCTGTGGGTATAGCTTGTGGTCTAAAAATTAAAGAGGGCTATTCACAAAGAGTATACTGTGTTGTTGGTGATGGAGAAATGGCAGAGGGCCAATTCTGGGAAGCAGCAATGAGTGCAGGTCATCATAAATTATCTAATTTAGTTTTATTCCTTGATGCAAACCGTGTACAAGCAAAAGGCTTTGTTCATGATACAATGACACAAGAACCTATGGCAGATAAGATGCGTGCTTTTGGTTGGAATGTAATCGAAATTGATGGGCACGATGTTGTAGAAGTGAGCAATGCAATTTATGCAGCAAAATATCTAGAAGTAAACGGAAAACCAACTTGTATCATTGCAAAAACTTGCAAAGGAAAGGGAATAGATGAGTGTGAATTCAATCATGCATGGCACAATAAAGCACTTCCTCGAGCAAAAGCAGAGCAACTTCTTGAAGCATTGGCTTCAAGGTATGGAAAAAAAGCCTCAAAGGTTCCGTACGTTCAAACACAAGCGGACGATGGAAGTTTAGAAGCGGTTTGGGAGAAATAAAATGGAATATTATAGTAAAAAATTTAATGATGAGTTTGGGGCAAAATTAGCTGAACTCGGAGAACAGTTTAAGGAAATTGCTGTTGTTGATGCAGACTTACACAACTCAACTGGTGTAACTGCATTTAAGAATAAGTTTCCTGCTAGATTTATCAATGTAGGTATTGCAGAATCAAACATGTTTGGTGTTGCTGGAGGATTAGCTCATGCTGGCTTTATTCCTTTTCCTGCTACAATATCTTCATTTTCTTCAAGAAAGTGCTTAGACCAAATTTATATGAACATTTGTTGGCCAAAGGCAAATGTTAAGATTCCAGGTTCGCACGGAGGATTAACTGGAGGATTAACAGGACCTTCTCATAATGTTGCAGAAGATTTAGCAATAATGCGCACATTACCGAATATGTATGTATGCTGTTTTGGTGATAACAGAGAATTACGTAGTGCAATGGATGCAATGATAGCATATAATGGGCCAGTTTATTTCCGTGTACCTCGTGTAAACATGCCTGTTCTTTTTGATGAAGATTATAAATTCGAATGGGGAAAAGGCAATGTGTTAAAAGAAGGCACAGATGTTACTATTGTTAGTACCGGAATTATGACAGGAGGTGCTGTAAAAGCTGCAGAAATTTTAGCAAAAGAAGGTATTTCTGCTGAAGTCATTCATATGGGTTGTATTAAGCCGTTAGATGAAGAGCTTGTACTCACTTCTGCTAAAAAAACAGGCGCCGTTCTTACTGTAGAAAACGGACGTAAATATGGTGGCTTAGGAAGTGCAGTTGCAGAAACACTTGCTGCAAAGTACCCTACTAAAGTAGTTTCAATGGGTATTGGAGATGAAGTAATTACTAGCGGTCAAGTTAGTGATTTATTACGTCATTATAAACTTACCCCACAAGATATTGCAACAGAAGCAAAGTCTGCAATTGGAAAGTAGGTAATTCGGTTAACTCTGTATGTCATCTTTTGGGTGACATACAGTTTTTTTTTGTAAAATTAAGGAAGAGAATATGGTTTATCAAAAAGAAAAAAGTCAAGTTATAACTATGGATAATTTGTGTGGCGGAGAAGGCACGATTACTATAACACACATATTAGAACGCGGTGGAGCTGATTTTTTAGGTAAAGGAAGAACATTTGCTCGTTTTTTAATTCCTCCCGGCTCTTCAATTGGTGAGCATAGTCATACCGGCGAGAATGAAATCTATTATGTTCTTTCCGGACATGGAAAATATTGTGATAATGGGCAGTGGATACAAATTGCTCCGGGCGATGTTATGATTTTGAAGAGTAATGATAGTCATGCAGTAGTTAATGAGACTTCAGAAAACTTAGAGCTTATAGGTTTAATTCTTTTTAATGATTCCAAGAATTAGTTAATTTAAAAATCAAAAATTTGTTTAAGTGAATAAAAATACAATTATTTTTTGGTAAGGTTGGAAACAGTGATAAGATATAACAAAGATAGTCGGAATTTGCTTTTAGGACCAATAATTTTTTTGCTTTCTATCTTTATTTTGCCAGCATCTATTTTTGAGACTTTAGCAAGTAGGGCAGCTATTGGAACAATAGCTTGGATGGCTTTTTGGTGGATTACAGGGCCTGTAGATTATGCTATAACTGCTATTCTTCCTATTGCAATTAATGCGCTTATTCCTATTGCAAATATGACAAATGTAGTTAGAAGCCTTGCATCTGAGACCTTATTGCTTCTTTTTGGAGCGTCGCTTTTAACAGTTGCCTGGGAAGAAACAGGGTTAGATAAAAGAATAGCCTCAAAGTTTCTTCGTTTGGTAGGGAGTAATTTCCGTAGGCAGTTAATAGTATGGTTTTTAGTTTCTACAACATTGTCATCTGTTTTGCCGAATGCAGTAGTTTGTGCTACAATAACGCCTATAGCACTTTCTATGTTAAAATATATTGGTATTACTGATATTAGTGAAAGTAGAATAGGGTCAAAACTTCTACTCACAATTGCCTATGCCGCCGGAATCGGGGGCTTGTTAACACCGTTAGGCGGAGCTATGAACTTGGTTACTGTTGATTATTTACAAAAGGTTACCGGTGTTGAGTTTATGTTTGGAGCTTGGGTTGTTCGTTTTTTACCAATTAGTTTATTACTAATTATTAGTAATATTCTCTTTTTAATTCGTGATGTTAAAAAAACTGAAGATTTAAGTGTTTCAAAAGAATACTTTGAGATGCAAAGCAAAGCTATGCCAAAAATGTCGAAAGAGGAAAAAGTATCTTTAATTCTCTTTTTGATTGCAACAGTACTGTCTTTTAGCCGACCTCTCTTTGCGCGCTATCTTCCTAGCTTGAAACCTGCCTTTGCTTTTGTAATATGTGCGGTTTTATCTTTTTTTGTTCATAAAGAGAGTGGGATGCGTCTTATGCGATGGAAGGCAATTCAGGATAAAATAGCGTGGCAGTTGCTTTTTATCTTTGGAGGAGGCCTTACAGTTGGAACAATAATAAATGAATCGGGAGCCGCTTCTTCGATTGGGTCGTTGGTTGCTCAGATGAATTTTAATAGCGAAATTCTGCTAATACTTGCAATTATCTGTTTAACCTTAGCAATGTCCGATATTACAACAAATACAGCGACAGTTGCTATTATGACACCAATAATTGTTTCTGTTGTTGAAGGAATTGGAAAGAATCCTATCCCGTATATATATGTTTCCACAATAGGGGTAAATATCTCGTACATGTTCCCTACAACCATTCGTTCGATTCCTGTTGGATACGGATTAAAACCAAAATATATGTTTAAAGAAGGGGTAAAACTCACAGCTATTGTAATTATATTGATGACAACACTTAGTTATATTCTAGTTAAATATTGGGATTTATTTAATACAATTTAGGTTAATAGGCTTAATACTAATTTCACCGGAACATAGTTGCCTTGTTTCGCCTGTATCAA
>CAYJNB010000123.1:0-6423 GCA_964371205.1 uncultured Treponemataceae bacterium | reverse complement strand
ATATCGATTTTATTTTGTTTCATGTTTTTCTCCGTCAATCATTTCTGTTAAGTTCTTCTTAATTACAGCAAAGCACCGCGCCATACCTTGTATATCTTCTTTTGATAAGCCTTCTTGAAAATACCGGTCATAGTCGTCAAGTATTTTAGCTGTTTTTTCTGCTAAGCTTTGTGCTTTTTCGGTAAGTACAATTCGCTTTAGGCGTGCATCTTTTTTTACACTCTCACGCTGAATTAAACCATTTTCTTCTAGGTGATTTAGCCCAAGACTAACGGTAGGTCTTTTTAGCCCCAGTTCTCTCTCAATGTCTTTTTGAAACACATCAGTATCGCTGTGCTTTATAAAAAATATTACATCCATCTGAAAGGGTGTTAGCTCAATATTGGTAACTTGCCTCAGACGAAAACCCATTGTTCTCTTCATTAAAAGTGCTATTTTTTTTAGCTCACGGCCGATTAAAAAGTCTTCCATATCTAATTCCTTTATAGATTCTGTTATAGATTCTGTTATTTATATTGTTTTACAAGCTGTTTTATACAAGTTGTTTTATATAAAACAACTTGTATAAAAGAGAATTAATCAAGAGTCTGATTTTGCAATATCCCCGGTTTCTTGCAGACGAATAGCAAACTTTTTGTAAAGAAATCTAAAAAAGGACAAAAGTTCAAAAAAAAACTAATTCTTACTTCACAAATGTATAAAAGTGTACTATAATGTTATCTTGTATAGAAACAAGGAGCTTTGCTATAAAAACAATTTGGGGTGAATCCTTACAGCCAGACTCAGTTTTACAAGAATATCCGCGTCCACAGATGGAGAGAGATAGTTATTGCAACTTAAATGGTCTCTGGGATTTTTGTGTTACCAATGGCGAAGAACCTACTTCTTTTAGCGAGAAAATCCTTGTACCTTTTTCTCCTGAATGTGAGTTATCGGGGAATGTGCAAATACCACAAGCTAATCAGTCGTTGTGGTACCGCCGCAATGTAATTCTTTCTAAAAACTTCAACAGGGGGCGAATACTGCTCCACTTTGGTGCGGTTGACTGGCATACACAAGTGTTTGTAAACGGAACAAAAGTTGGCGAGCATTATGGTGCTTATACGGCATTTAGCTTTGATATTACTGATTATTTGCGCGAGAACGAAAACGAGCTTTTAGTGCACGTAATCGACCCGTCTGATACAGGAACACAACCGCGCGGAAAACAAAAAACAAAACGCGGTCATATTTGGTATACTGCACAAAGTGGCATCTGGCAAACTGTTTGGTTAGAAAGTGTTCCACAAACATACATACAAGCGCTCGAAATTGTGCCAAATAGAGAACTTGAGAGTGTTCAAATTACTGTTGTTGCAAATGAGCAAACTGCGTGTGCTATTCAATTTGAACAAAACACATACAAGGGCACAACTAACGAGCCTATTACTATACAAATAGAAAACCATATTGCATGGTCACCCGAAAATCCGCATCTCTACTATTTTACTGCCGAGTGCAAAAAAGATAGCGTAAAAAGTTATTTTGCTATGCGAAGCCTCACTATTCAAGAAGACAAAGATGGTATTAAGAGGCTTTTTCTTAACGGCAGAGCATATTTTTGTAATGGCGTTCTTGATCAGGGCTACTGGTCAGACGGCTTATACACTGCCCCAAGCGACGAGGCACTACAGTTCGACATTATAAAAATGAAAGAACTCGGATTTAATACGATTCGAAAACATGTTAAAGTTGAACCTATGCGCTGGTACTACCATTGCGATAAAATTGGCATGTTAGTTTGGCAAGAAATGGCGAACGGTGGCCAAAAATACAATTTTTTTAAAATACACGCTCCCCTCTTTGTCTCTCTTTCGGTAAAAGATTCAAACTATGCCTACTTTGGGCGCAAAGATGCAGCAGGAAGACAATATTTTATAGACGAATACACCAGTATGGTTCGCCAGTTAAAAAGTTCTCCGTGTGTGGTGGTATGGGTATTGTTTAACAATGGATGGGGGCAGTTCGATTCAAAAAAAATGTATACACTTTCAAAAGAGCTCGATCCAACACGACTGGTAGACCATGCAAGTGGGTATTATGATCAAGGTATTGGCGATTTTAAGAGCGTTCACAGGTATTTTCGCTCATATCAATTTAAAAAAGATACAAAGAATCGCCCCGTAGTTTTAAGTGGATTTGGGGGATACTCATACAAAGAGCAAAATAACGATGACGAAATAATATTTAGTTACAAAAAACTACAAGCGCGCGTCGATTACATTGTTGCCCTTCGTTCACTTTTTTTAGATTCCATTCTTATAGCAAAAGACTATGGCCTTTGTGCGAGTATTTACACCCAAGTTTCTGACATAGAAGAAGAGCAAAACGGTCTTCTTAGCTTTGACCGCAAAAGATGCAAAATTGCCCCTTCAGAACTAGAAGATATAATGAATCTACTAAATGGCTGAACGACTGAAAAAAACTAAGTAATATGTATTCCATAAAAAAATTAATAAAAGGTAAAGGTATTCTTGCCACTTCGTTTTGATTCGTACAAAGCAGAATCTGCATGTTTGTAGAGCGTTTTAAAATCGGTGCCGTTCTGAGGCGTTAAAGCAATACCAATACTGATAGTAACAGAAACGCTCTCACCATCTTTATCTGAGAAAGGAACATTAATATCTTTGCACAGGTTTTCGGCTTTTTCTTTTACAAGTTCTAATGTTGGTGCACTTTTTTGAAACACAATAAACTCATCTCCACCTAGACGGCCAATAATATCGTCTTCTCTAAAAACACTTGCAATTCGTTTTGCAAGAAAAGTAAGAACCTTATCTCCAAAAGGGTGGCCTTTTGTATCGTTTATTCCTTTAAAATTATCAACATCAAGAATAAATAGTGCTCCATTTTCGACTTCGTGTAGGCAATCACTTATCTTTGTTTCAGCGGTAACCCGATTGTATGCATCTACAAGGGAATCTCTTTCTGCTAACGACTTTGTTGCTACCAGCATAGATTTTTGCTCTTCGAGTGTTTTTTCTAACACGTCGGACTTTACCTTATAGCCGTGCAAATGGTCAAAGCGTATAAGTACGAATGTAGAAAGAACAATTACAATGAGCCATGTTACTGGGCCAATTATTTGATTAAGCGGCAAGTACACTATATCAAAATTATGTACATAGGCATAAATAAAAGAGTTAAACACAAGATACAGTGTTGCGGCACATAAAAATCCGAGAATAAACAATACTTGCTCGGTATTTTGATTGATTATTTTTAAATACTTTCCCGGTATAGTCAGGTGCATAATAAGTGCTACAAGTGCGCAAAGAGCCCACGAAATAATAATTAATACATCGAGCAAGATGGCTTTGCTAAAAATATCTCCAAGTGGGCAGCCTAATATAAGCACGCCCGAAGATATTACAATTGACTGAAAGCACAGTACATAGAGCACAGCTTTAATTGAGTACATGAGTATGCCAAGAAAGTGATTCTTAAATAAAATAGATAGTTCAATAATACAACCAAGTAATATGAGTAAGTAAATGACTGTTGGCGGCATGCTGAAAGCATGCGTTATGTAAGTAAAAAAAAGGGCATTACAAAATACGGTTATGTACAGTGCTTTTGTGCTAAAGCGCGCCTTTTCGGCAGCCTTTGCACAAATTATAAAAAACAATATATTTGCTGCATAGAAAACTATAAAATAAATACCTACTAATGCTTTACTCATTTTTTTTCCTTTTCTTTCAACTTTAGAATACTGTATAAAAGTATATTTGTAAAGAATAATGTGCCACAGAACAATTCTAATATTGTGTTTCTATTTTCTTACAATCATCATGTCTTTGCAATTGTACTTGGGCATAAATCTCTTTTGCTCGCCAGTCTCAAAGGCAACGGTAATTATGTATTCTTCGTCGTCGTAGCTTGAGCGCGAAATAACGCCATAGCCAAAGTCGTCGTGATACACGTTTGCACCCACCTTCCATTTATCTGCAATGGGGTCGTCTTTTTTTGTTACACCCGCAGTTTGTCCATACCCCTGAGCCGAATACTTTTGTGCAGAATGAACTCTACCTTGCGCAGTAAGTGATGTACCTCCAACTGATGCGCGCCGTCCAAAACCAAAGGGTTTTTTACCCAGTATATCGATTTCGTCATGATTAAGTTCGTTCAAAAAGGGGCTTGGCTCCATAAATGCTGTTTTTCCGTACAAGCGCCTCATTCCACACGCAGACATATACAACTCGTCTTGCGCACGCGTAATACCTACATAAAAAAGTCGTCTCTCTTCTTCGAGCTCTTCGTCGTTCTTGTCTTCTCGGGGGAATATTCCCCTCTCAAGCCCCGTAATTATTACGCGCGGAAACTCTAGCCCCTTGGTGTTGTGCAAGGTAATGAGTGTAACAGAATCAACTTCTTCTGTGTCGGTTACGGCGGCGCGGTCAAGCTCTATGTGGTCTAAAAATTGGGTGAGCCCTACCCTGTTTTTTGGATAGAGTGTTGCACTATTTGCAAGCTCTTGCATGTTTGCCACTCGCTGAGTTGCAGCAATTTCGTCTTGCACGCTGTGGTATTCTTGTAAACCACTTCGCTCAATAATGGCTTGTATAAATAAGCCAAGGTGATTTTGGAGGGCTCCCTTGTTTTCGAACTCGATTGCAAGGGCATTTTGTGCAAGGGTTGCTGTTGCAGATTCTGTTTGTGGCGCGCTATCTATATCGGTAATCAAATCGCTCAGTAAGGTAGTAAACTCGCTTAAGCCTTGCTTTGCTTTTTTTGGTAAGGCAGGTAGCATAAATCGGCATGCTCCCAGTAACCCGGTTTCTGCATGTTCATTATCGACTGGGATTGAACGTGCAGCGTCTACAATTTTTTGCTGAGTTACCTTACCTAAGGCGCGCGTAGGCTTGTTTACAATGCGCTCAAAAGAGATTTCGTCTTTTAAGTTTGCAATGAGCGCCAAGTACGCCAAAATATCTTTAATTTCTTCGCGGTCGTAAAACTTGAGAGAACCCACCACCTTGTAGGGAATCTTGCGCTGCAAAAACTCGGTCTCAAAGCCGAGCGATTGCGCATTTGTTCTATAGAGTATAGCCCAATCAGAGTACGGGCAACCTTTTTCGTGTGCTTGTTGCACAATTTCTGCACAAAAGGTAGCCTCCTCGTCTTGGTTATTTAAGAAAACTAGTTTTGGTTTTTTGCCCTTTCCCCGCTCGGCAATAAGCGTTTTACCCAAACGTCCGCTATTGTTGCGCACCACGTTATCTGCTGCATTCAAAATCGGCGAGACAGAGCGGTAATTGCGCTCTAAGCGAACAAGCTCGGTGTTTTCAAAACTCTCCTGAAAGGTCAAAATATTTTTAACTTCTGCACCCCGAAAGCGGTAAATCGATTGGTCGTCATCTCCTACAACACAGAGGTAAGTATTTGGCCCTGCAAGGTGTTTGAGTAATTCAAACTGTGCAACGTTTGAGTCTTGGTATTCGTCGACCAGTATCACCTTAAAGCGATTTTGAATCTGAGAGCGAATCTGTTCGTTTTGCGCTAAAATAAGAGAAGGAAGCATAATAAGGTCGCCAAAGTCAACGTTCCCTGTTGAGCGTAACCTCTCTTGGTAGCGCGCATACACGTCGGCAAAATCTGGGTCGGTATCTATTGTAGAAAGTTGTGCACTATCGGGTGTTAGGCAATAATCTTTTGCGCGCGCAATTTTGTGAGCAGCGGCTGCCGCTTGTACACGCGTAAGTTCCGGAGACGACTTTGCAACGAGCGTTACCGCATCATCGTCGTCGTACACCGTAAAACTCGACGAAAGCCCTGCTTCTTCTGCATACATGCGTAAAAACCAGGATCCAAAAGAGTGAAACGTCCTAATATGAGAAGCACGTGCATCTTCGCTCAGCCTAATTGCTCGCTCGTGCATTTCTGCAGCAGCTTTTTTCGTAAAAGTAACTGCTAATATTGAATAAGGACTTACTCCCAACTCATCAATAAGATAGGCAATTTTTGTAGTAATTACGCGAGTCTTTCCCGAACCAGCACCTGCCAAAATAAGCAAGGGCGAGCCGGTATGCTTAACCGCCTGTAATTGTTCCGGATTTAAAACATTTAAATATGCACGTTCCATACACTCTACTATAACCTTTTTTTTCAGAATTGTAAAAGCCTAGTCATAAACTTCTCAGGGTGCCTGGCAGAAAAGTCGAGCTCCTCGTTCTTGCAGAAAACAACTTTGCAACAAAAATTTTCTCTTGTTTTTACCTTTAATAATAATTTTACTATTATCGCACTCGTCAAACGATTTTCTGCTAGGCACCCTGAGAAGTTTTAGTCTACTGCTTCCAATCTGAATTGTAAATGTACCTTTTTCCAAGCATTTAAGGTAACTATTCACAAATGTTCGAAGCCTAAAAAAAGCGTGCTGCAAGG
>CAYJNB010000122.1:0-6458 GCA_964371205.1 uncultured Treponemataceae bacterium | reverse complement strand
AATAACGCAAGCATTATCATCAAAACGAATATATGTTCCATCAGGTCTGCGGTATTCCTTAGAAATACGCACAATAAGCGCCTTTTCTACAGATCCCTTCTTAATTGCAGAATTAGGGATTGCATCTTTTACAGCAACAACGATAACATCGCCGATGCTAGCATATCTGCGGTGTGAACCACCGATTACTTTAATACACTGAACTTGCTTTGCGCCGGAGTTATCGGCAACATTCAAGTACGATTGCATTTGAATCATGACCTATCTCCTTACCTTGCTCGTTCAATTATTTCCGCAAGTCTCCAACGCTTATCGCGTGAAAGCGGGCGGCATTCTACAACACGAACTTTATCGCCAATGTGAGCATCATTGTTCTCATCATGTGCTTTGTATTTCTTCGTGTGCATAACGTATTTTTTATACAGCCGATGAAGTTTACGAGTGGTAAGTTCTACAACAATGGTTTTATCCATTTTGTCGCTTGTTACCATTCCGATAAATTCACGTCTGACAGGCTTAGCTTTTTTTGCTTTATCTTCCACTTGTCAGCTCCTACTACTTATCTGCACCGGCAAGTTCTTTTTGCCGAATAAGCGTATTAACAGTAGCGATTTCGCGACGCATTGTACGCTTTTGCAGTGGATTTTCCACATGGCCAATAACCATTTGGAAACGTAAATCCATATACTTTCTTTTCAATTCGTTACGTTTTGTAAGAAGCTCTGTATAAGACAGTTCTTTTTTAGTTTCTTTTTTAGCCATCTAACTACTCCTTACTCAACATCCGGACAAACCGAAAACTTTGTTTTAAACGGTAACTTACTACCTGCGAGGCGCATTGCGCTTTCTGCAAGAGCAGGTTCAACACCAGCTACTTCAAATATAATTTGACCTGGTTTTACTACCGCTACCCAATATTCAGGTGAACCCTTACCTTTACCCATGCGTGTTTCAGCTGGTTTTTTTGTATAAGGCTTATCTGGGAAAACCCGAATCCATACTTTACCACGGCGACTCATGTGACGGTTTAACGCAACACGGGCTGCTTCGATTTGACGGTTTGTTAACCAGAATGGCTCAAGCGCAACAAGTGCGAAATCGCCGAAATCGATGTTACAGCCGCGAGTAGCATTACCTTTGATTCTACCGCGCTGCACCTTACGATGCTTTATTCTTTTAGGACTAAGTGCCATTTACAAACTCCTTAAGACTATTCGTCGCTTGATGCAGTTTCTGCGGCAGCAGCAGGTTTTGCTGTCTTAGCCTTAGCTTTAGGTGCCGCTTTTTCTGCTTTTGCAGGTCTTTCTGCTCTTGCAGGCTTATCAGCAGAATTGTCTCTCTCTTCTCGAGGGCGACGTTTCTTTAAAAGCTGACCGGCATCGTCATTTTGCTCATGACCGTACATCATTCCGTTGTACACCCAAACCTTTACACCAATTTTTCCATAGGTTGTAAGTGATTCGGTAAAGCCATAATCAATGTTTGCACGCAACGTATGAAGCGGAACGCGTCCTTCTTTATGCTCTTCTGAACGAGACATTTCAGCTCCGCCGAGACGTCCGCTCAAGCGAATCTTAATACCTTGTGATCCTGCTTTGATAGCATTAGAAGCAGCTTGGCGTAATGCCTTACGGAATGAACCGCGATTTGCCAATTGACGCGCAATGTTTTGTGCGATCAATGAAGCATTTGTTTCCGCTTTCTTAATTTCTTTAATTTTAATTTGAACCTTTTTGGTTACTTTCTTTTGAATCTCAACACCGATTTTCTCTATGTTTGATCCCTTTACCCCAATGATTACACCAGGACGTGCTGTGTGAATAACGATCGTAACTCTTTGAGGGTGACGAACGATTTCAATTTCAGCAATGTCTGCGCCTTTGCATTCAGGTAAGTTTTGAACCATCTTTCTGATGCGAAGATCTTCGTGAAGCAAATCTGCATATTCACGAGAATCAGCATACCAGCGAGAAGACCAAGTTTTATTGATTCCAAGTCTCAATCCTATCGGATTAACCTTTTGTCCCACGTTATACCCCCGCCTTTTCAGCAACTATCACGGTAATATGACACATGCGTCTTAAGAGCATATCAGCACGTCCGCGTGCGCGGAACCAAACTCTCTTTAGACGAGGACCTTCGTCAATACGAATTTCCTTTACAATAAGCATATCTTCATCAAGCTGTTTATTTGCAAAGAGAGCATTAGCAATTGCAGACTTTAATGTTCTGCGAATTAACACTGCACCCTTTTGAGGCATATTCTCAAGAATTGCCATAGCTTCTGAACAGGTCTTTTGTTTAACCACATTTGCTACCGGACGAATCTTTGTGGGTGACGCAATAAGGTATTTAGTTACAGCTTTGTATCCATATTTCTCTGCCATCATTACCACCTATCTCTTTCCAGCTTTTTTATCTGAACCAGCATGTCCACGATATGTGCGTGTTGGAGAAAATTCGCCGAGCTTATGCCCAACTAAGTTTTCTGTTACATGCACAGGAATCCATGACTTACCGTTATACACTGAAATAGTATTTCCAACCATCTCAGGGATAATCGTAGAACAACGTGAATAAGTTTTAATCATTCTTTTATCGCTTGTATCTACTTTGTTCATTTCAATAATCTTTTTATAAAGACTCTTTTCAATAAAAGGGCCTTTTTTAACCGATCTTGACACAATTAACTCCTATACGACTACTTCTTGCGTCGCGTAACAATAAAGTTGTTAGAAACTTTCCGCTTTTTGCGGGTTTTGTATCCACGGCAAGGCTGTCCCCAAGGAGTAACAGGATTGCGTCCTTTACCACGGCCTTCACCACCACCAAGTGGGTGATCTACCGGGTTCATAGACATACCACGTACTGTAGGGCGAACACCTCTCCAGCGCGCACGTCCTGCCTTACCAAGACTTGTATTCATATGATCTTCATTTCCAACAATACCGATTGTTGCATAACATTTTTTATGCACCTTGCGTAATTCACTTGAAGGTAATTTGATAATTACGTAATCACCTTCTTTTGCAGCTACAAGAGCACTTGTTCCTGCTGAACGTGCAAGTTGACCGCCTCTTCCGAGTGTCAATTCAATATTATGAATAGTAAAACCAACAGGAATTACTTCGAGTGGAAGTGCATTACCAACATCTGGAGTTGCATTTTCGCCAGACAAAATCTTTTGCCCAACTTGCAAGCCTCTAGGTGCAATAATATAGCGCTTATCACCATCTGCATAAAAAACTAAAGCAATATTAGCACTTCTGTTTGGATCGTACTCAATTGTACGAACGGTACCAGGAATACCATGCTTATCACGTTTGAAATCTATATCGCGGTATTTTCTCTTGTGTCCGCCGCCTTGGTGACGTACAGAAATACGTCCCTTCGCACCGCGTCCACCGTTTGATTTAAGACCGCTTGTCAAACGTTTTTCCGGTCTATCAACAGTAATATCGTCTCTACGTAAATCGATACGTGTACGTGTACCCGCTGTTACCGGTTTATATACTTTAAGAGCCATGTAGGTTCCCCTTTATCACTGCCGTCGGGCTATACGCCTTCGAACACCTTAATAGTCTCGCCAGGCGCAAGCTTGACGATAGCCTTTTTCCAACTGGAAGTTCTTCCTGCTCGGTAACGAACACGTTTCATCTTCCCGTATACATTCATAACAGTACAATCTTCAACTTTTACGTTAAAAAGACGACGAACTGCTTCTTTAATCTCAATTTTGCTAGCTTGCTGATGTACTTTAAAAACATACTTACCTTGCTCACGCAACATAGTAGCTTTTTCAGATAACACCGGCGCAATAAGAATATCTTCGTACTGCATCATTATTCCGCCCCCTCTTCAGCTTTATAAAAATCTGAAAGATTTTTTACAGCTGTTTCAAGCATTACAATTTTCTTTCCGTAAAAAAGATCGTGAGCTCTTAAACGGTTAAAAGAAAGAAACTTAACAGTAGGAATATTGCGTCCTGCTTGTTTAATTTTTGCATCATCGTCTTTAAGAACGATAATTGTTCTTTCATCTTTACCGAAGTTACTCAAGATTTTGATAAGATCTTTTGTCTTACCGCTTTCTACAGAAAAATCTTCGATAATTGTCAATTTGTCTGTTTGAGCTTTTAAACTCAAAATAGATTTCATTGCCAATCGTTTTACTTTTTTAGGCAAAGTAAAACTAAAATCGCGTGGTTTAGGACCGAATACAACACCACCGCCTCTTAAGAGAGGTGATTTTTTATCACCGCGGCGTGCGCGTCCTGTACCTTTTTGCGCATATGGCTTGGCATTACTACCGTGTACTTCAGCACGTGTTTTTGTACAAGCAGTACCAACCCGTTTGTTTGCTAATTCATTATTAATGGCATAATAGATGACGTCGTCGTTGATCGGTAAACCGAACACCTTATCATCAAGAGTAATCGTGCGAAGCTCTTTGCCGTCGATTGAATAGACTTTCTTTTCCATATCAGTTCTCTCCTAGGCTAGAATTCTTTTTTTACCGCAGACTTGATGATCAGCGTACTTTCTTTATTCCCGGGAACAGACCCGCGAACCATTACCACATTCAACTCAGTATCTACTTTGATTATTCTAAGATTCTGAACTGTTACACGTTCCCGACCCATACGTCCAGGAAGCTTGATGTTTTTAAAACTACGTCCAGGAGAGGTACACATACCTGTTGAACCTGGTTCACGGTGAAATTTAGAACCGTGAGTAGCGCGACCACCATGGAATCCCCAACGCTTCATAACACCTTGGAAACCCTTACCTTTAGAGGTAGCAGTAACGTCTACATAAGAAATAGAATCAAAAATTTCTACACCAATTTCAGCACCAACAGCAGTTTTTGCTTCTGCGTCGTCACTTTCTAATTCAAAGCCACGAAACTCTTTAATTACTTGCTTCGGAGCAATGTTTTCTGGAAATTGTCCGGCATAAGTTTTTGTTATGCGTGTTTTTTTCTTGTCACCAAGACCAAGAACAACTGCATCGTAGCCGAATTTTTCCTTGTTTTTCAAAGCAACAACCGTATTAGGTTCGACGCGGATCACAGTAACCGGGGTAAGGTTACCGTCTTCGTCGAAGACCTGGGTCATGCCCACTTTTTTTGCAATCAGACCTATCATTCCGATTTTCTCCTTAACTTCAGCCGCCATCCCCTGATCCGGGGGACCGTACCGGTTCTAACAGTAATTTACTGTTTAATTTCTACATCTACACCTGCAGGTAGTTCAAGCTTCATCAATGAATCCATAACATCTGACGAAGGTTCAATAATATCAATAAGGCGTTTATGTGTACGCATTTCGAATTGCTCACGTGATTTTTTGTTAACGTGAGGTGAACGCAATACAGTCACCTTGTTGATTCTTGTTGGTAGCGGAATTGGTCCTAAAACCTTTGCTCCAGCTCTTTGAACAGTCTGCACGATAGACTTAGCACTTTGATCGATCAGCTCTATGTCAAATGCACGAAGTCTGACTCGAATCTTTTCAGCACCCATTGTTCCTCCAAGAACATTCTTGCACTACGGGCTACAGAAAACTGCAACCCGATATAGCACAAAAACTATTTAATAATTTCAGTTACTTGACCTGATGCGATAGTACGTCCACCTTCGCGAATAGCGAGCTTAAGACCTTTATCCATAGCAATCGGGTGAATAAGTTCACCAATAACTTCAACGTTATCACCTGGTTTAACCATATCAACTCCATCAGGAAGTTTTACAGTACCAGTAATGTCTGTAGTTCTGAAGTAGAATTGTGGGCGATAACCTGTAAAGAACGGGCTATGACGTCCACCTTCTTCTTTTGATAGAACGTAGATTTGAGCTTTAAACTCAGTGTGTGGTGTAATTGAACCTGGTTTTGCAAGAACTTGACCGCGTTCAACAGCTTTCTTGTCAATACCACGTAAAAGAATACCAGCGTTGTCACCAGCAATACCTTCGTTAAGTTCTTTATTGAACATTTCGATACCAGTAACAGTTGTTTTTTGTGTATCTTTAATACCAATGATTTCGATTTCTTCACCTAACTTAACGATACCAGCTTCGATACGTCCAGTTACTACAGTACCACGACCAGAGATTGTGAATACGTCTTCGATTGACATCAAGAATGGTTTGTCTTCGTTGCGTTCTGGATCTTGGAAATAACTATCCATAACATCCAAAAGCTCATCGATACAAGCAACATCATCAGCACTAGCACCATCAGCCATAGCTTTAAATGCAGAACCCTTGATAATTGGAGTATCACGTGGGAAGTTGTATGATTCAAGAACGTCACGAACTTCTTCTTCTACCAATTCAAGAAGATCTGGATCGTCAAGAAGGTCAATCTTGTTCAAGAATACTACGAGTGAAGGTACACCTACTTGGCGAGCTAACAAGATGTGCTCACGTGTTTGAGGCATAACTGAGTCAGGAGCTGA